>NZ_RCOE01000108.1:0-79059 GCF_004321495.1 Pseudomonas sp. Sample_10 | reverse complement strand
TGTCGATGTATGGGCTCGAGGATTACACCGTCGTTCGGCATGTGATGTTCAAGCACTAAGAAACGCATCGCCGGCAAGCCAGCTCCCACAAAATCTCAGCAATCCCTGTGGGAGCTGGCTTGCCAGCGATGGCGTCACCGCTGTTCCAAAACCAATCCCTACAACGTTCGCTGACTGTTGCCGATGCCCTTGGCGATATCGATACCCCAATCCATCGCCGCTTCCATGTCCAGCATGTGCGGTTTCGGGTCGTGGTTTTCGTCGATCGGCGTGCCGTCCGGCCGATAGACGCCGATGAACATCCCCAGCGAACCGTCCTTCAAAATCTCGGCTTTGACCCGAATGCTGCATCCGTTCGACAGCGTCTCCTTGTGGTCCAGATGGCGCTCAGTCATTGCAATTTTCCTCCCGTCGCAGGATTTTCGACCTTACTGCCAATCCTAGCTCAGCCCCGCAATTGCGCTGATTCGCGACTCTGAACACTCAACCTGACAGCGGCGAAATGCCACCTATACTACAAGCCACCGCCCCTCCGGGGTCTGCGCATCCAACAATAAAAAGCAGAGGTGGAACATGGTTTGGCAGCAAATCTACGATCCGTTCAATAACCCGGTACTCTCCACCGTCATGGCCGCCGTGCCGGTGGTGGTGATGCTGGCAGCCCTCGCATTTTTCCATGTCAAGGCCCACCTGGCGGCACTGCTCGCCCTGGCCTCGGCGCTGGTGATCGCGATTTTCGCATTCGGCATGCCCGCCGACATGGCGGGGTCTGCTGCACTCTACGGCGCGGCCAATGGCTTGCTGCCGATTGGCTGGATCGTGTTGAACATCATCTTCCTGCACCGCCTCACCACCGAGAACGGCTCGTTCAAAGTGCTGCAGGATTCCCTGGCGCGGATCACCGACGACCGGCGCCTGCAATTGCTGCTGATCGCCTTCTGCTTCGGCGCTTTCTTCGAGGGCGCGGCCGGTTTCGGTACGCCGGTGGCGGTGACCGGCGCGATTCTGATCGGCCTGGGCTTTTCGCCGCTGGCGGCTTCGGGCCTGGCGCTGATCGCCAACACCGCGCCGGTGGCATTCGGCGCGTTGGGCACGCCAATCATCACCCTGGCCAAAGTCACCGGGCTGGATGAAATGGAACTGTCGATGATGGTCGGGCGACAACTGCCGTTCTTCTCGGTGATCGTACCGTTCTGGTTGATCTGGGCCTTTGCCGGGTGGCGCAAGATGCTGGAAATCTGGCCGGCCATCGTGGTCACCGGGGTCAGTTTTGCCATTCCGCAATTTCTTGTTTCCAACTATCACGGGCCGATGCTGGTGGACGTGATCGCCGCATTGATTTCCATGGCCTGCCTGACCGGTTTCCTGAAAGTCTGGAAACCGGCCACCGTGCACACGTCCGCCGCCCTCACCGGCCGAGTCGATAACTCGAAGATCGACGCCGAATATGAGTCGAAAATCGAGCCAAGCGCGGCGTTTTCCAGCGAATCGAAAAAGGCTGTAATGCGCGCGTGGATGCCGTGGATCATCCTCACGGTATTCGTATTCGCCTGGGGCACCCAGGGCTTCAAGAACATGTTCGACACCCGCCCGGCGATAGATCCGGCCACCAATTCGGCCAAGCTCGACCCGCAGGGCAAGCCGATGCGCGAAGCCAACCCGGTATTCGCTCCGGTCCTGACCTTCACCACCATCCACCAGCAAATCGAAAAAGTGCCACCGGTGGTGCCAGCGCCTAAAGTCGAAGAGGCGGTCTACAAATTCACCTGGTTCACCTCCACCGGCAGCGGGATCCTGCTGGCAGCGATTGTCGGTGGATTGCTGATGGGCTATTCCATCCCGCAATTGATCCACCAATACCTGCGAACCCTGTGGGTGGTGCGCTATTCGTTGATCACCATCACGGCGATGCTTGCCCTGGGTTTCCTCACCCGTTACTCCGGGCTGGATGCCACCATGGGCCTGGCCTTTGCCGCGACGGGAATCTTCTATCCGATGTTCGGCACATTACTCGGCTGGCTCGGCGTGGCGCTGACGGGCTCGGACACCGCGTCCAACGTGCTGTTCGGCGGCTTGCAACGGGTCACCGCCGAGCAACTGGGCCTGAGCCCGGTGTTGATGGCAGCGGCCAACAGTTCCGGTGGGGTGATGGGCAAGATGGTCGATGCGCAGTCGATTGTGGTCGCCTCCACCGCTACCCGATGGTACGGCCACGAAGGGGAAATCCTGCGATACGTGTTCTTCCACTCGATCATCCTGGCGATCCTGGTCGGCGGTTTGGTGACGTTGCAAGCGTATGTGGCGCCATTCAGCAGTATGGTGGTGGGCGGAAATTGAATCGACAGACCGAGGTTTCACTGCACTGAAGCTCAAGCCCTTGCCCGGGAGGTCCGCCTCCCGGGCTTTTTCTTCGAAGGGCAGTTCTGGAGTACATCGCGAGCAGGCTCGCTCCTACAGGGGCCGGGATTGCGGTGGTACTTGCGTATCTGCGTTTCAGGGCAAAACTTATTGAATGAAAAGCGCTTTACCAGGGACGAAAAGATAGGGACAAACCCAAGGCAAGCAATCCCATAACAACAAACCGAGTGTCGAGCGCCGATGAACATTCTTTACGATGAACGCGTTGACGGCACCCTGCCCGACGTCGACAAAAATGCACTGCTGCAGGCCCTGCAAACGCAGATGCCCGACCTGGAAATCCTGCACCAGCAGGAAGAACTCAAGCCGTACGAGTGCGATGGGCTTTCCGCCTACCGCACCACGCCGATGCTGGTGGTGCTGCCGCGTGAAATCGCACAGGTTCAAGGGATATTGCGCTTGTGCCATGAGCGCCGGGTGCCAGTGGTGGCTCGGGGTGCCGGGACCGGTTTATCGGGCGGCGCATTGCCGCTGGAAAAAGGCGTGCTACTGGCGATGGCGCGCTTCAATCAGATCCTGCATATCGACGCCGCAGCCCGCACTGCGCGGGTTCAGCCGGGCGTGCGTAACCTGGCGATTTCCCAGGCCGCCGCACCTTATGGCTTGTATTACGCCCCCGATCCCTCCTCGCAAATCGCCTGTTCCATCGGCGGCAATGTCGCGGAAAATGCCGGTGGCGTGCATTGCTTGAAATACGGGCTGACCGTGCACAACCTGCTCAAGGTGGACATCCTCACCGTCGATGGCGAAAACCTGACGCTGGGCTCCGACGCCCTAGACTCACCGGGTTTGGATCTGCTCGCACTGTTCACCGGTTCCGAAGGCATGCTCGGGGTCATCACCGAAGTCACGGTCAAGTTGTTGCCCAAGCCGCAGTCCGCCAAGGTACTGCTGGCGGCATTCGATTCCGTGGAAAAAGCCGGCCGCGCCGTCGGCGATATCATCGCTGCCGGGATCATTCCCGGTGGCCTGGAGATGATGGATAACCTGGCTATCCGTGCCGCTGAAGATTTCATCCACGCCGGGTATCCGGTTGAGGCCGAAGCCATTTTGCTGTGCGAACTCGACGGCGTTGAAGCCGATGTGCATGACGACTGCGACCGCGTGCGCCAGGTGCTGGAACAGGCTGGCGCCACCGAAGTGCGCCTGGCCAAAGACGAAGCCGAACGGGTGCGGTTCTGGGCCGGTCGGAAAAACGCCTTTCCGGCGGTCGGTCGCCTGTCACCGGATTATTACTGCATGGACGGCACCATTCCGCGCCGCGAATTGCCCGGCGTGCTCAAGGCCATTGCCGAGCTGTCGGCGGAATACGGTTTGCGCGTCGCCAATGTATTCCACGCCGGCGACGGCAACATGCACCCGCTGATTCTGTTCGATGCCAATCAGCCCGGTGAACTGGAGCGTGCCGAAACCCTGGGCGGCAAGATTCTGGAGCTGTGCGTGAAGGTCGGCGGCAGCATCACCGGTGAACACGGTGTCGGGCGCGAAAAGATCAATCAGATGTGCGCACAGTTCAACAGCGATGAGCTGACCCTGTTTCACGCGATCAAGGCCGCGTTCGACCCCGGTGGCTTGCTCAACCCCGGCAAGAACATCCCGACCCTGCACCGCTGCGCCGAATTTGGCGCAATGCACGTGCATGCCGGAAAACTGCCGTTCCCTGACCTGGAGCGTTTCTGATGTACGCAAAAGCCGATTTGGACGACAGCTCGCTGCTGCTGGAGCAGGTCAACGAGGCATTGGAAAACGCCACGCCGTTGCGCATCCAGGGCGCCAACAGCAAAGCGTTTCTCGGGCGCATGACGGCCGGCGAAATACTCGACACCCGATCACATCGCGGCATCGTCAGTTACGACCCGACTGAGTTGGTGATCACCGTGCGTTGCGGTACGCCATTGGCCGAACTCAAGCAAGTGCTGGACGCCGCCCAGCAGATGCTGCCCTGTGAGCCGCCAGCCTTTGGCGATGGCGCCACCGTTGGCGGCATGATTGCCTGCGGATTGTCGGGGCCGCGGCGGCCCTGGTCCGGCTCGGTACGCGATTTCGTCCTCGGCACACGGGTGATCACCGGCCAGGGAAAGCATTTGCGTTTCGGTGGCGAAGTGATGAAGAACGTCGCCGGCTACGACCTGTCGCGGCTGATGGCCGGTAGCTACGGAACCCTGGGCTTGGTCACTGAAGTCTCGCTCAAGGTTTTGCCCAAACCCCGCCAAGCCTTGAGCATCAGTCTTGAAATGAGCGCTGAGCGCGCGCTGTTGCGCCTGGCAGAATGGGGCCAGCAACCGTTGCCGATCAGTGCCGCGTGTCACGATGGCGAACGCTTGCAGCTGCGGCTCGAGGGCGGTGAAGGCTCGGTGGCGGCGGCCCATGACCGTTTGGGTGGTGAGCTGCTTGAGGCGGCGTACTGGGCGGATCTCAATGAACAGCGCTTGAGTTTCTTCGACGAGGACCAACCGTTGTGGCGGCTGTCCTTGCCCAACAACACGCCGCGCCTGTCGCTGCCCGGCAAGCAGCTCATCGACTGGGGTGGCGCCCAGCGCTGGCTCAAGTCCGACGCCCAGGCAGCATTCATTCGCCAGGTCGTCGAGGAAGTCGGCGGCCACGTGACCTGCTACAGCCACGGCCTCACCGACACTCCGTTCCAGCCACTGCCCGACGGGCTGATGCGCTATCACCGCAACCTCAAGCAGCAACTCGATCCCCGGGGCATTTTCAACCCCGGACGTCTGTACGCGGAGCTTTGAACCATGCAGACCACCCTGAGTGAAAATGCTCGCCAACTGCCCCGCGCCGAAGAAGCCGACAGCATCCTGCGCACCTGTGTGCACTGCGGCTTCTGCAATGCCACTTGCCCTACCTATCAGTTGCTCGGCGATGAACTGGATGGCCCGCGCGGGCGCATTTACCTGATCAAGCAAGTGCTCGAGGGCAACGAGGTCACGCAGAAAACCCAGCAACATCTGGACCGTTGCCTGTCGTGCCGTAACTGCGAAACCACCTGCCCGTCCGGCGTCGACTATCACAACCTGCTGGACATCGGCCGGGCGGTGGTCGATGCGGCAGTGCCGCGCCCGATTGGTCAGCGCCTGTTACGCGAAGGGCTGCGCACGTTGGTGCCGCATGCGGACCTGTTCAAGGGCCTGGTCAACAGCGGCCAGATGTTCCGTGCGCTGCTGCCTGGCACATTGCAAAGCAAATTGCCGCGCAGTTCACCGGCAACCAAAAAACGCCCCACCACCCGCCACGCCAGGCAGGTGTTGATGCTCGAAGGTTGCGTACAACCGGGGCTGTCACCCAATACCAACGTGGCCGCTGCGCGGGTGCTCGATCGGTTGGGCATCAGTGTCATGCCGGCCCGCGAAGCCGGTTGTTGCGGTGCCGTGGATTATCACCTCGACGCCCAGGCGACCGGGCTGGACCGTGCCCGGCACAACATCGACGCCTGGTGGCCCAGCATTGAAAGCGGCGCCGAAGCCATCGTGCAAACGGCCAGCGGATGCGGTGCATTTATCAAGGATTACGGGCATTTGCTCGAACGCGACCCGGCCTACGCCGACAAGGCCAAAACCGTCAGTGCTCTGGCCAAGGACCTGGTCGAAGTACTGCGTAATGAGCCACTGGAACAACTCGGCATTCATAACGCCCGACGCGTGGCGTTTCATTGCCCTTGCACGTTGCAGCATGCGCAGAAACTCGGTGGCGCAGTGGAGTCGGTGTTGATGCGCCTGGGCTTCAATCTGACGACCGTGCCCGACGGTCATCTATGCTGTGGCTCGGCGGGCACCTATTCGCTGACCCAGCCGGAACTGGCCCGACAACTGCGTGACAACAAGATGAATGCCCTGGAAAGCGGCTACCCCGAAGTCATCGCCACGGCCAATATCGGCTGCCAGTCGCACCTCGATGGCGCGGGCCGTACACCGGTCCGGCACTGGATCGAACTGGTCGAAGCCGCCCTGTCCCAATAACGCCCCGGAGATTGCCCATGAACAGCAAAGCCATCCTGAGCCAGGCCGAAGTCAGCCAGATCCTGACGGCGGCGCGGACCGAAGCCCAGGCCAACCAGTGGCCGGTAACCATCGTGGTGGTCGATGACGGCGGTCATCCTCTGGCCCTGGAACGCCTCGACGGCGCTTCGCCCATCAGCGCCTACATCGCCACGGAAAAGGCCCGCACTTCGGCGTTGGGTCGGCGGGAATCGAAGGGCTATGAAGAGATGGTCAACGGCGGCCGCACGGCTTTTCTATCGGCACCACTGCTGACATCGCTGGAGGGCGGCGTGCCAGTCATCGTCGACGGCCAGGTGATCGGCGCGGTGGGCGTGTCGGGCGTCAAGGCCGAGCAGGATGCGCAAGTGGCGAAAGCCGGGGCGCAGTGTTTGAAGTGATCGCGATGCACATTTAACAACCCCCGCAGATCCCTGTGGGAGCGGGCTTGCCCGCGATGACGGCGGCACATCCGACATCCATTTGCCCGATACACCGCCATCGCGAGCAGGCTCGCTCCTACGGGGGTAGTGTCCAACCCGCCGAAGAGGAAGCACACCGATGACCCGCCTCACCGCGAAAGACTTTGCCCCGCAGTTGCTGGAACTCTACGACTTTTACGCCCATGGCCTGATCAACCGCCGCGAATTTCTCGACCGCGCCGCGTTGTTCACGCTTGGTGGTTTGACTGCCAGTGCGCTGCTCGCGTCCCTGAGCCCGAATTACGCGCTCGCCGAGCAAGTCGAGTTCACCGACCCGGACATCATCGCTGAATACATCACCTACCCGTCGCCCAAGGGTCACGGGCAGGTACGTGGTTATCTGGTGCGCCCGGCCAAAGCCACCGGCAAGGTCGCGGGTGTAGTGGTCGTGCATGAAAACCGTGGGCTCAACCCGTACATTGAAGACGTCGCCCGGCGTGTGGCCAAGGCCGGTTTCATCGCCCTCGCTCCGGATGGCCTGAGTTCGGTGGGGGGCTATCCGGGCAATGACGACAAGGGTCGCGCGCTACAGGAAAAGGTCGACCCGAAAAAGCTCATGAATGACTTTTTCGCGGCCGTGGAATGGATGATGAAACATGAAGCCGGCAACGGCAAAGTCGGCATCACCGGGTTCTGTTACGGCGGTGGCGTGACCAATGCGGCGGCGGTGGCTTACCCGGAACTGGGCGCCGCCGTTTCGTTTTATGGCCGCCAACCCGATGCCAAGGATGTGCCCCGGATCAAGGCGCCGGTGATGCTGCACTTTGGCGAACTGGATACGCGAATCAATGAAGGCTGGCCGGCTTATGAGCAGGCACTGAAGGCCAACGGCAAGACGTATGAAGCGTATATCTACCCGGGCGCCAATCACGGTTTCCACAACGACTCCACACCGCGTTATGACGAAGCGGCGGCGAAACTGGCGTGGGATCGGACGTTGGAGTGGTTTCGCAAGTATCTGGTTTGACGGGCCGGCAGGACCGGCCCAATCGCGAGCAGGCTCGCTCCCACAGATGATCGAATGTGGGAGCGAGCCTGCTCGCGATGGCGGTGTCACTGCCGCTGATTACTTGGGCTGCGCCACGGTGCGCAGATAAGGCTTCAAAGTCTTGAACCCATCCGGATACTTCTTCTTCGCGTCCTCATCGGACACCGACGTCGGAATGATCACGTCCTCACCCGGCCGCCAGTTCACCGGCGTAGCCACGGTGTGCTTGGCATTGAGTTGCAGCGAGTCGAGCAGGCGCAGCACTTCATCGAAGTTACGCCCGGCACTCATCGGGTAGATCAGCATGGCCTTGACCTTCTTGTCCGGCCCGACCAGGAACACCGAGCGCACGGTGGCGTTGTCCACAGCGGTGCGCGAACCGCCGCTGGCGTTCGGATGGATCATGTCATAGAGCTTGGCCACCACCAGGTTTTCGTCGCCGATCAACGGATAATTGACGGCGTTGCCCTGGGTTTCTTCAATGTCACCGACCCACTTGTTGTGATCACTGACCGGGTCGATGCTCAGGCCGAGGATCTTGGTGTTGCGCTTGTCGAACTCGGGCTTGAGCTTGGCCAGATAGCCCAGTTCAGTGGTGCAGACCGGTGTGAAATCCTTGGGATGGGAAAACAGAATGGCCCAGCCATCACCAATCCACTGGTGAAAATTGATAGGGCCTTCGGTGGTGTCGGCGGTGAAATCCGGTGCTTCATCGCCAATGCGAATGGTCATGATCGATCTCCTTAAAGTGAGTTTCAGGGATGCTGTCAGAGCACGCGCAACAGCATTCGTGCATGGCTGTCGAGCCAGTCAACGCGACTGAGTATAGGAGACGAATGATGACAGGCTGCAAGCCCACGCTCAGCCACCCAGCGCGATGATTGCCGTGATCAGCGCTGCACCGACAACCGCCATCGCCACCGCGCCCTGCCAGGGTTTGGCTCCGGCGTATCGCGCCAGCAACCAGCCAGCCACGAACAGCACTACCAGCCCGATCAGGTTGGACAAACGTACCGCCAGCCCCGTCTGCTCAAGCAGCAGGAACGGCACCACCAGCGGAAACGTCGCGAGCACCACCAACAGGAAAACACCCAGCGCCCCCTTGAAATCCTCCAGCCTCAGGACTGGATAATTCGGCGTGGCCGGCGATGCGACCAGGCGCTGGCGCAACACTTCCAGGCCTTCGGTGCCAGCCGCCGTGGCGATACGCGGTGGCAACGCATCGGCAATCAGCGCCTGGCCGGCGCTTGCGTCCGCGCCCGCGCGCAAACCGGCAAACAGTGTGCGGTTGCGCGTGCGTTCGATCACCGTGCGCAACAGATACATCACCGCGTCCGCCAACCCCCAGGCCAGGTTGCAGCCGAGCGCGGCAATCATCATGGTGCGCTCCTCTTCCTGATTGGCGGTCGCAACACTGATAGTGCCGGTGAAAGTCATGGCCATCAGCAAGCCAAAAATCACTTCCGTGACCCGATCGACAGGATCGAGCACGCGTGTACGCAGCTGTTCGCGGTTGTCTTGCATAGGCACGGCCTTACGGCCCGCAGGCGAGCCGTCGTGTTCAAGGGAGGTTAAATCCGAATGCTTCACTCAGTGTAGTCAGGAACGTGCCTGCTGCTGATCGAGCGAGCCCTCGTCAATCCACCATGGCGATCAATTGATGCCGTTGCGCATCGGTGAGCATCGGCCCGAAACCGGCACCGGCGTTTTCAGCCATGTAGCGCGGGTTACCGGTGCCGGGAATGACGCAGGTCACCGCCGAATGCGACAACAAAAACTTGAGCGCCAGTTGCGGCCAGCTCTTGACCCCGACTTGAGCCGCCCAGCCCGGTAGCGGTTTGTCCTTGAGTCGCCCCAACAAGCCACCGCCGCCGAACGGCCGGTTGCAAATCACCGCTACACCGCGCTCGCGACACAGCGGCAGGATGCGTTTTTCGACACCGCGATCATCCAGCGCATAGTTGATCTGCAAGAAATCCAGCGGCTCGGCCTTGAGCACCGCTTCCACTTCCTCATACGCCGATGCGGTGTAATGGGTGATACCGATGTAACGAATGCGCCCCTCTTCCTTCCATCGGCGCAATGTTGGCAGATGGGTTTGCCAGTCGAGCAGGTTGTGGATCTGCATCAGATCGATACGATCGGTCTGCAACAACTTGAACGACTGCTCCATCTGCGCGATGCCCTCTTCGCGGCCCCGGGTCCAGACCTTGGTTGCCAGAAACGCTGGTGAGCGGGGCTCGTGGATGGACAACAGTTCACCGGTGGTCTGTTCGGCACGGCCGTACATCGGCGAGCTGTCGATCACCGTCCCGCCCTTCTCGAACAATGCGCGAAGCACCGCAGGCAGTTGCTTGTAGGCGGCATCGTCCGGGGACACGTCAAAACCGCGATAGGTGCCCAGGCCGACAATGGGCAACGACTCTTTGCTGGAAGGAATGACGCGGGTCTGCATGTTCTTGCCTCCTGTTCCCGTCGACGGCGAAGTTTGTGCGCCGGTCGGACCGAACGTGAAGACCGCCGAAACACCGGCAGCCAGCGTAAGAATTTTTCTACGGGTGTACCCCACAGGATGGCTCATAAATCGTCCCTCGCCCGCCAATCAGGTTTCGACTTGTTGCGCCTGGCGCCGCGCCAGCCACAGACATAACCCGCCCCACATCCCGGCAAATGGCACGATGACCAGCGCCACCAGGCCAAATCCTGCGCCCAACGCCGTCAAACCGGCGGACAACCAGCCACTGGCGGCATCGCCGCCGCGATAGACCAGGGTCTCGATGACATTCTTGGCCTTGTACTTCTCTTCGCGGCTGACCACTGTCCACAATACCTCCCGCGCCGGTCGCACGAGGGCGAACTCCACAGCCCGGCGCAAGCCTTGGGCCAGTCCCACGGTGGCCGGTACCGGTGCCATTGCCATAGCGGCAAAGGCCACGATGGTCGCCAACGGCATTGCCAGCAGCGCACCGCCGATCCCCACCAGGCGGATCAAGGGTGCGGTCAGCAGCAGTTGCAACGTCAGGGTCAGTGCCGACACGATCAAATCGACAATGGCGAAGAATTGCGTCCGGCTGCCTGTATCAGCGTAGCTGCCAGCGACAATCCGTCCCTGCTCGAAATACAACAGCGTCGCCGCGCTGGTGTGCAGCAGCATGAACAGCACCAGCCCCAACAGGTACGGGGACCGCAGGATCAGCGTGATGCCGGCGAGCATGCTGCCACCCAGGCGCCGTTCGTCGAGTAACGGCTTGCCCGATTGCGACTGCGTGCGCGCCAGCAGCCCTCGATAGCAATGCACGGCGATCTCCAGCAACAGTGCCGCCGCAACGGTCAATGCCACCGGGCCAAGCCGGGTGGCCATGGTCGCCGCGAGCAGCGGCCCGATAAACGTGCCGAGGGTGCCACCGGCGGCGATGCAACCGAACAGTCGCCGGCCCTGCTCGCTGGAGAAGCGGTCGACCAGCACACTCCAGAAAATCGAGACGATGAACAGGTTGTAGATACTGATCCAGACAAAAAACACCCGCCCGACCGTCACCGGCGCGACCTGGTTGGCGATCAGCAGGCCGAACACCAGCATCGAGGCGGCAATGACGCGGTAGATCAGCGGCACGAAGCGCGTGGCCGGCAGACGCGACGCCAGCGCGCCGAACACCGGCACCATCAGCAGCATCACCGCAAACGTGGCGGTGAACAGCCACTGCAATTGATCGGCGCCGCCCTCCAGCCCAAGCGCATCGCGCAACGGTCGCACCAGGTAATAGCTGGCGAGCACGCAAAAATGAAAAGCAAAACCCAGGGCCAGGGCCGCTCTTTCCGAAGGCAACACATTGAGCCACTTGAGACCGATGGGCATCGGTGCCCTCCTTCACCGCCAGCTACACTCTGACAGCACCCCGGAGCCGTCAATGCCGCCCACTAACGTTAGTCGAATGTCCCGAACCCTGGTGTTACTCGTTGTCA
Source organism: Pseudomonas sp. Sample_10 (assembly GCF_004321495.1). NCBI lineage: Bacteria > Pseudomonadati > Pseudomonadota > Gammaproteobacteria > Pseudomonadales > Pseudomonadaceae > Pseudomonas > Pseudomonas sp. Sample_10. The sequence continues at coordinate 67,222 of NZ_RCOE01000108.1, read as the reverse complement.
TCCTTGCCGCAGCGTATCTGTCGCTTTGCGCAGCGCTGTACGTGTTTCAGCGCTCGCTGATCTACTACCCGCAACCGCGCGCCGCTGGTTCGGCGGACACATTGCTCACGCTGCCCATCGATGACGCGCAGGTGCTGGTTTCGGTGCGTTCGCACGACGGTCCCAAGGCGCTGATTTATTTTGGTGGCAATGCCGAAGACGTTTCCCTCAGCCTGCCCGGCTTCGCCGAGGCCTTCCCGGACCATGCACTGTACTTCATGCATTACCGAGGCTACGGCGGCAGCAGTGGATCGCCCTCCGAGGAGGCCATTGCCCGCGACGCCATGACCTTGTTCGACAAGGTCTATGCCGATCATCCGCACATCATCGTGGTCGGCCGCAGCCTGGGGTCAGGGGTCGCGGTGCGATTGGCCAGTTCTCGACCGGCCACCCGCCTGCTGCTGGTCACGCCTTACAACAGCCTCGAAGAGCTCGCCGCCCGTCAGTTCCGATGGTTCCCGGTGCGGTGGCTGTTGCAGGACAAATTCGAATCCTGGCGCTACGCATCACACATCGCAGTGCCGACGCGGCTGATTGCCGCCGAACATGACGAAGTGATTCCAAATTCCAGCACGCAACGGCTGTACAGCCACTTCGCCAAGGGCGTGGCATCGATGCAGATCATCAAGGGGGCGGGGCACAATTCGATCAGCGACAGCCCTGAATACTTCAAGGCGCTGGGGAATGGGTTATAGCAACAAACGCCAACATCGAGTGCGTCCGTCGGACAGAAAGCTTCAGCAGCCAATAAGCTTACCGGCCCCGTGAACCTTGTGTCGCGAGCCCAGTCTTAGATCGGCGTTCAACCCACCTCCCTATCGTTGTCATCTCTTCAGAGCTGTCCGCACCATGCGCCAAACCGCCTCCGCCTTGCGCTTCACTTCGCTGTGTCTGGTTACTTTACTGCCCTTGATCGCCCCTCCCGCCCACGCCGGCGCGGAGCGACAACTGGTGGAAGCCATCAACGATTACCGTGCCCATCCGCGAGACTGCTCGCGCCGACCGGCCCAGCGCTTGTCGCCGCTGGCCTTGAAGTCAAACCTGGCATTGCCGGTGGGTTACGGTGGCGGTTTACGCGATCGATTGAAGGCATCCGGTTACCAGGCTGTCGCCGTGCGCTCCATCCGCGTGGTGGGTGCGCAGGATGCCGAAGAGGCCTTTGAACTGCTGCAGGATGACCACTGCGCCGCATTGCTCGATAGCCAGTACGCTGACATTGGTGTAAGCCGCAGTCGGGGTGAGTGGCAAGTGGTATTGGCACGCCCCGTTCTCGACAGTCAAATGGCCGATCCGCGAGCCGTCAGCAAAGCTTTGCTGGCGCAAGTGAATGCCGCCCGGGCCAAACCACGGCTGTGCGGTCGCCAGCGTTTCGCCGCGGCCCGTCCGTTATCCTGGGATGCAAGTCTCGGGGCTGCCGCGCAAGGCCACAGTAAAGCGATGGCCTACGGTAACTACTTCGCCCACCGCGACCCCGATGGCGACACCCCTGCGGACCGGGCGCGCGCCGCCGGTTACCGTGGTCGGCAGATCGGCGAAAACATTGCAGCCGGCCAAGGCTCGGCGAACAAGGCAATGGCCGGATGGCTCGCCAGCCCCGGGCATTGCGCCAACCTGATGAACCCGATGTTCACTCAAGTGGGTGCGGGCTTTGCGACGGACGCACGCAGCGATGAAGGGGTCTACTGGACGATGCTGTTCGGGGCGAAATGATCGGCTCGCTGTGATTGCCGATCATTCATCGAGCCGTTACTTCACCAACCGGGTTTCCTTGGACGGTCGATAGCCGAAATAGGCGCTGTAGCATTTGCTGAAGTGGCTCGGTGAAACGAAGCCACAGGCGACGGAGACTTCGACGATGGTCAAGGTCGTGTGCTGCAGCAACCGGCGTGCCTCAGTGATGCGCAAGTCCATGTAATAGCGCTGCGGTGTCGTACCCAACTGCTCTTTGAACAGTCGCTCGATCTGCCGTCGGGAACGACCGGCATACAGACAAAGCGTCTCCATCTCCAAAGGCTCTTCCAGGTTGGCATCCATCAGGTTGACCACCTCGCGCAGCGGGCCGCTGACAGAGACATTGAGGCTGGGTTTGATGCGTCGATAGCGCGACGCTTCAAATGCCAGTATGTCTTCAATACCGTCGGTCAGCGCCTTGTCGTGCAAACCTCTGATCCATTCCAGCGCCATGTAGAACGCACCGTTGGGACTGGACGCCGTCAGACGATCGCGGTCCACCACATACGCTTCGCTGGTGACCTGGGTGAGTTTGGCGATTTCCGCCAGCGCGGGACGATGCTCCGGGTGGATCGCGCAGCGATAACCGTCCAGCAAACCGGCTCGACCGAGAAACCAGGCGCCATTCCAGATCCCTGCCAGCTTCACGCCTGCTTCGGCGGCCCCTTGCAAAAGACTGACCAGCACGTCGTCAGCCTGGAGCGCCGTTCGATACCCACCACAAATCACCAACAGATCGAGCTGCATAATCTGCCCATGATCGAGGCGCGCATCCGGACGGATCACCAACCCCAAATCGCTGATCACTTCGCCTTCAGTCAAACCGAAAGTCTTGGTGGAAAACAGCTCTGGCCGCAGCAGGTTTGCAGTGACAATCGTATCGAGTGCCTGGGTAAACGCGGGCAACGAAAAATGCTCCAGCAGCAAAAAACCTGCCCGGGCGCGAATTGAATGGCCTTCCTGTTCATTGAGGTAGCGAAGGTTCTTGCCCTTCATCGCACCGCTGAACTGACGTCGCTCTACCAACGCCCGCCTCGCTTCGTCGTGTGGTCGTACATGTGATTTAGCGCCTTGATGTCTATCACTCCTGCTCCGCAGCACAAACCGCACAGTTGCGCCTGCGCGGTGCGTGCATTGTTTACGCCAGTTGATAACTGCGAGCAAGTGGGAGGGTTCATCGGGAGAAATTTTGTTGGGGTCGATCAGGCAATCACAGAAATCCGAGGGTTTTCAATGAGGACATGGAGGATTGCAGGAAGCGGCTGAAGATGGGGGGATTTGGGAAGTCAGAAAATGGCTATCGCAAGGCGTTCGGACAGAGTGTCTGAACGCCTTTCCAGCAGATCAACCAAAAAGGGACAGGGCGTGAACCATCTGAGTGGCGACCGGCTGTTGTAACCGGGTCGTCTGCTAAATGAGCCCGTCGAGACTGGAGGTGCTTTTGCACGAGCCACAGATCTGCGACACGTTTTTGGACATTTGGCGGCACCAACGTTTCTCTGGAGCAGGGTTTCTCCTATAACTGAACCCGACTGGTTGAACCCGTCGTATCCGTTTCCTCATCGCGGGCTACGACCGAGTCGTGCCTGACACCCATGTGGATCAAGCGGTAGCGATACACCCAGCACCGTCCTGGCAGTCACCAACTTAACCACTCTTAACCTTCACGTCGCCTGAATACCCAAACCCCATCATCCAATATCGGCTCCGAGGCATCTAACCGAAAACATTTCACTGTCACCGTCCAGTCCTCTTCGTAATCAGCAAGCACCTCAGTTTCAACACAGGAGGCAGACTCAAAATCATCGTCATCAATTTCCCCATCGAAGTAGAATCTAACACTCAAAAACAATTCCGACACTGAAAAAACAACAGCACGAAGCTTTCCTGAAACTTCCCCTAGCAATGCTCTTTGAATACTTAGCCGGGCCATCACGATCGCATTATCAAGAGAGCACATCATTCAAGGCCTCGCTGGCACAATATGGATACCATCCTTAGAGTAGTGAATTATTCCATTCGCTGTAGGTGTTGCCACGCCCGGACAAAAAAGGACAAAAAAGGGACAAAGACAAAAAAGGGGACAGATTTATTTTCCTAGTCCGCTCCTTGGTCGGCCTCGCCCACGCTGCTCTACCCGCTGCCCCACAATCCGCTCCACCTCGTCCACGAAACGGCATGTCCCCGTCAGTTGACCACGCTGCAAGGCGTCCCGAATCAATCTGGTCTCCTCCTCAGAAGTAGCTTGCTGCATGACCCGCTCGTATTGATGGCGCCGCTCCATCGCCGTGTCACCCAAAGCCGTGAAGCATGGGTCGAAATCCAGCCAAAGGTCATCAGGCCTGTCACTGATTCGGGCTCCATAGCTGGACCATGGATAATCCGCCGCATCGGCCACCATGCGAGCACGTACTGGATTTAATTCAATGTAACGACAACAAGCAAGCAGGTAGGAATCTGACTGCACCACACTGGATTTGTATCGGCTCTCCCACAGAGTGCCTGAACGCCCTTCCAGTCGATTGCGATAGCGCGTCGCACGCGCTGCCAAGGCTTTCATCAACTGCCCCAGCCCAGCAGCCGAGTCACCCGGAGCCAGCAACAAATGAACGTGGTTGGTCATCAAACAGTAAGCGTAGACCTTTACACCCCATGCATCTTTGAGTTCACGTAAATCTGTCAGGTAGCGCTGATAATCCTCGGCGACGGCAAATACCACCTGGCGGTTATGACCGCGTTGCACAACGTGGTGCGGATAGTTAGGTAATACGATACGTCCCATTCTGGGCATTTTTTACTTCTCCTTCCATGGAGGTTTTCAGCGTAGCAAAGGAGAAAAATGAAAAAAAATAAATCTGTCCCCGTTTTGCTCAAGACGAATTACATAGATCAAACTATCCACTCAACATCAAAGTCGGTTAGCTGAGATTGAAGTCCCATCTCATCTTCGAATCAGTAGTCGAATCCTTCAGTATTATTTTTTTTCAAGTAAAGATAATAGCCACCGGTGTCGCCGTCACGATCATCAGCAACAAATATTTTCCAGCCGGAGTATTCACCGCTTACAACTACCCCCTCTCGAAATACCGACATATTCACATCTTAGTCCACATAAGGAAAAAAGGAAAAAAGGGGACGGAAAAAAGGGGACAGATTTATTTTCCTAGTCCGCTCCTTGGTCGGCCTCGCCCACGCTGCTCTACCCGCTGCCCCACAATCCGCTCCACCTCGTCCACGAAACGGCATGTCCCCGTCAGTTGACCACGCTGCAAGGCGTCCCGAATCAATCTGGTCTCCTCCTCAGAAGTAGCTTGCTGCATGACCCGCTCGTATTGATGGCGCCGCTCCATCGCCGTGTCACCCAAAGCCGTGAAGCATGGGTCGAAATCCAGCCAAAGGTCATCAGGCCTGTCACTGATTCGGGCTCCATAGCTGGACCATGGATAATCCGCCGCATCGGCCACCATGCGAGCACGTACTGGATTTAATTCAATGTAACGACAACAAGCAAGCAGGTAGGAATCTGATTGCACCACACTGGATTTGTACCGACTCTCCCACAGAGTGCCTGTACGCCCTTCCAGTCGATTGCGATAGCGCGTCGCACGCGCTGCCAAGACCTTCATCAACTGCCCCAGTCCAGCAGCAGAGTCACCCGGAGCCAGCAACAGATGAACATGGTTGGTCATCAAACAGTAGGCGTAGACCTTTACGCCCCATGCATCTTTGAGTTCACGTAAATCCGTCAGATAGCGTTGATAATCCTCGGCGACGGCAAATACCACTTGGCGGTTATGACCGCGTTGCACCACGTGGTGCGGATAGTTGGGTAATACGATACGTCCCATTCTGGGCATCTTTCATCTCTCCTTCCTTGGAGGTTTTCAACATAGCAAAGGAGAAAAAATAAATCTGTCCCCTTTTTGAGTCCCCTTTTTGAGTCCCCTTTTTGCACTCTTTTGCACTCTTTTGCACTTGAACTAGCTCGTTAAAAGCGCCTCCACTGCAAGACGATCAGCTGCTCGGAAGAAAACCTCCAATTCATGCTCCCCATCCCCCGCCCAGTCAAGAACCGCGTCGCGCAACACTTCCAGATAAACCTTCAAGTCTTCTTCTGGCAAATTTGGAAGGGTTTTATGCACAAGAACCACCTTGTGGCATGGAATCCATCCAAGATCTCTCAAGCAGTCGTATAGAGCATCCCAATTGAATCCAAAATACCCTGGAAACCACAGCAGGTAATATAGTGCCTTCAACAACTCTCCCGAGAGAGAAATCTCCGGATCAATACGCACATAGAAGACTTCCGCAGCGTCGTATGAGGGCGTGACATCAAAAAACTTGAACGGCAACATTCTCACCCCCTAATTTATTTATTCATCGGAATAAATGTTTTGTAATGATCTGCCGTGTAGTACATCTCACCACCCTTCCCAACAACTATTCGTTGAGGCCCTGGCCCTGAAACACCAGAAGTTGGATGCACGTACTCAGTGTAGTAACCGGCAGGCTTTTTCGGCAAGTCCCCGGCACGATTCTGGAATATAGACCCATCGTTTCGATGGGGGAACGAACCACCTGATTTTATCCGTTCTAAGGTTGGGCCGAGATCAACAGTACCTTGCAAAACCTGCCCGCTTTTTTGATCAACAACCTTCACTCCATCAATGAAACGGGTTGGCTCTTTTACACCTTTGGTAGCCTCTTCCGCTAAAGCAGCGCCATATTTTTTCTCCAAAGCCTCCAAAATTTCTTTGCCTACGGGGCCAGCTATCGTAGCCGCTGCTTTACCCTTACCAGTTGGAGTTGGAAATAATATTTCAATACCGAGCCCGACAATTTGCTCCGTTAATGTCGGTTCAAAGAAAACTTCACGAAGCTCTCCAATATCGAACTGATTGAGAAATTCAACCGTCCGAGGGTTCAGCTTCGTAGAATCTTTTTCACCATTTGCAATTTTCTGCAGGTCAGCCAGTACATCTTCTGGTTGCAGGTCCATGAATTGATTTTGCTCATGAAGGATGGCAAAGCCTTTCTCTAAACGGACTGCCGCCTCTCGGTGAACTTGTTGATTATAGCGCTCGGCATTCCCCGCCACCCAGCTTGCAATGTTGGGATCGCCCCCTCCGATGGCACCAGCCAGCACACCGATAATCTGAGCGGTGCCTACCTTAAACTGATCATCCGTGGCGAAACGCGAATCCAGATATTTACCCAACGCCTCGATACTGATCGCATTCAGGCCTTCCACCGCCGCGCCGGCCAATGCACCGGTCTTGAAATCCCCGCCACTTGCCACCGCCAGCGCGCCGCCCAGGATTGAATGCATCAGTATTTTCTGAGCCGACCCGGGATCGACATTCAAATAATCAGCAAGATCTCCGACCTGTTTGTTGCCGAATGCGGCGGCCAGATCCAAACCTTCAGAGATCAAGGCAGAGGTCAAATTGTCTTCGAAACTGCCACCAATGATCGCGGTATTGATACTGCCCGCAACCAACGCATGGGATGTGCTGCGAAGTACGTTCTGGCTGACCGTGCTCCAGTCAAGCATGCTTGCCGAGTAACCTGGATTCAAGATCCCGTCGGCTTTCAGAATAAGTGCTCCGTTGGTATTCCAGCCGCTCACCATCCCGTCGAGACCATTTAACGCATAGCCGGTAGCAATCTGCGTGGCATACCCCTTGATCGCGTCCTTGCTAACCGTGGCTTTTAGACCCGCGCCCAAATCACCGCCGTTGTTTACCGTCCCCATGGTGAAGTTCGTGGCTATCGCCCCCGTCAATGGGCCGAGGAAAATACTCGCAACAATGGCAATAACCAGCGCTGACGCTGCCCCAAGTCCTGCATTGTCGTACTGCCAACTCTCGTGAATTTCCTTGACCAGCCTCCAGTCAACCTGACCATTGGCTTCAGCGTGTTTGATCCAGGCTAGCGCGGGTTCAGCCTTCACCATCGCGTCAATGGTTTCACTTACCGATTTCTCATCTATTTGCTTCAGATCAATCGAGATTTTGCCGGCGGCCTGTAGTGCCAACTTGCCCTGCGCTACCAACTCGCTTTGTCGTAAAGTTTCATCGGTATTACCCTTGCCTTTCGATGACGTCCAGAAAGCATCACCATCACTTTTGGTATGACTTTCATCATGCAGATCCTTCACCGCCTCAAAAGTAATACTCCCGCCACTCTCGAGCGTCAGATCACCACCACTGTTAAGCTTCGCCACCTGATACCGCTGATCCCCACCACTGACCAACGTCAGGTCGCCCCCCGTGGAGATCTCACTGCCGACATGCGTCACCTGGGTAACTTCATCCCGCCGACTTTCCTTCTGCCCAAAACTCCCCTTCTTCTTTTTCTCGTACAGCGAATAGTCCGTGTCTTGCGCCGCCAGCAACTCGATGTTGTTGCCCGCCACCAGATAAGCCTCGTCGCCCGCAGTAATGCGGCTGGAGATCAACGCCAGGTCATTACCGGCGCTCACCGCTACATCGCCGCCAGCCGTAATGGTGCTGGCAACCTGTTTGACGTGGTCTTCCTGGGCGGTGACCTTTTTGGACTTGTAGTAGGAATGGCTTTCGTCGGCGCCGGAGGCGATGGTGACGTCGCCTTGGGCGGCGAGGCCGATGTTGCGTTTGGCGTCCAGATCGCTGGCGATGAGGCTGAGGTCGCGGCCGGCGCTCAGGGTGATGTCGCGACCGGCGTCCACGCTGGAGCCTAACTGAGTCACCGAACTTTGCTGTCTGCCGCCAGAGTCGGCGCTTTGTTGCTCGGTGGAAGCGATGCTGATGTCGCGACCGGCCTGGATGTCGGTATCGCGGCCGCTAGTGATCACGCTGCCCTTGTTCAGCACGTCCCTGCCCGCGTTGATGGTCAGGTCGTTCGCCGCTTCGATACGTGCGGCGCTGTCCAGGTAGTCGCGTTGCTGGTTGTAGCCTTTGTTGGTGAAGTCGGAGCTGGTGACGCTGCGCTCGTTGATGACATCGCCTTTGACCGCCGTCAGGGTTACATCACGACCGGCGATGATGCCGCCGGCGGTGTTGAGGATGTTGTTCCCTGCCATCAGGTCGAGACGGTTTCCGGCTTCGATCAAGCCGCCGTTGGTCAGGTCTTGTACGGCGGACGCAGACAGGTTGTTGGTCGCGCGCAAAGTCCCGGCGTTGTTCAGATCCTGCCCTGCGATGAGCGTTACATCGCGCCCCTGAATCAACGCGCCATTGGGCGCCAGGCGGTTGTCGGCCTGGGCCAGGTACAACACCGGCACGAGAACCTTCTCGCCGTTCACCTCGTGCTCTTCGAGCCAGACGATGTCGTGGGTCAGGGCCGCGACTTGCTGGGCCGTCAGGGTCACGCCTACGGACAGGTTCAGTTCGTCCTTGCTGGCGATGGCGTTGTTCATCAGGTACTTGAACATGGCCTCGTCGGAGGTCTGGCCATCGATGTAGCGCTGGCCGGTACGCTCGACCACGGCCTGCTGGATCAACCGTTGTTCGAAGAAGCCGTCACCCAGGCGCTTGGCGCTGGTGTCCGGGTTGTAGCCGAGGTTGGCCAGCAGGTAATCGGAGCTCATGAACTGCTTGAGTTCGGTCAGTACCGGGTTGGTCTCGATCAGGTATTTGTGAGGGTTGCTGCGCACGCTGGTATCGGGCAGGCCCTGTACGCGCGGCGCATTGATCAGCGTGTTGCCCCGGTCGGGCAGTTGCACGCCATCGGCATTCACCTGCGCAGTTTTGTCGTTGAGGTTCAGGGACGGGTTACCGGCCAATGCCAGCTCACGGTCTCTGACCGACACCGGGTCGTTGTCGTCGAACTGCAACTCGGTGGCGTTCCTGACGGGCGCGGCATCCGAGCGCTGGGTCGCATCGCCGGAAAGGGAGGCGATGGTCCGAGGTGGGTTCGTTACGACGCCAGGATGGGTACCGTCTTTACCGCTCAGGCGGAACAATCCGTTGTCGCCCACCGGCAGGCTGAAGCCGGGCAAGGTCAGCGGGTTGACCTGTTGCTGGGCGAGATCCGGTGGAAGCTGGCTGTTGAGGTTGATGATCGTGGTTTTGCCAGTGCCGGTGGCCCCGGTGCCGGCATTGCGCGAAGTACCGGAGATGCCCGAACTGTAGGCGCGCTCAACACCGTTGGTGATCTTGTTGACGGCATTGATGGTGACGTTGCCGGCGGCCTGGATGATTGCCGATGCAAATCCGGATGGGTCAGAAGCGATGATTTTTTCGCTGAAGACGGCGTTTTTTATGAAGTCGGGGGCGTCGGTTCTGACACCGCTCGCGTACAGGGAGTCGCCAAAATCGACGGCATATGACTGTTTGTACAAACCAAGCAAGACAGGACCAAAACGCTGGAACCAGTTATCTTGCTCCCCCTTGGCCCCGTATCGAACGACCTGCGTAGTGACCCGTGACTCAACTTCATTGGCGTTCCAGAAACGCAGGTCCCGATTGTAATCAGCGTCGTTGTACATGTTGTACGCGACGATCTGACTCCATTGATCAAGATTTTGCCCACCCGTGACGTACTTACGGGAAACATAGTCCCCCGTGGCAGTCCCGGAGTTCTCGAAACTGGCGACATTGATGGTGATGTTTCCGGAAGCCGCGACTGAAGAGTTCGAGTTCAGGAATGAACCTCCAGTCACGTCAAAATTGCTACCCGACGTGATGGAAGCCGCCTTGGAACTTTCCCCTTCCAGAATGCTGACTCTGAACTTCTGCTCCCAGACCAGGTGGGAAGCAATCGGATGTGAATCCATCTCAGCCCAGCTGAAAGGAAGCTCATCACACTCATAACAACGAACCCCAATATCCGCCGAATACATCTGCGCAACAGTCTTGAACTGATCCCTGCGATTGACAATCGAATCAGACCGAATCGAGAAGTTGCCAACGCTCTCCATCGTCCCGGAAAGGTTCTCCACCAACCCCGCCCGGCTACCCGCATCATCCCGGGCAATATCAATAGCGCCCAGGCTGTAAACATCGGAATTCCTGTTACTGAAGCTACCCACCCGAAGCTTCATATCGCCGCCACTGAACAGGAAACCACCTTGATCGTTCAGCAATGACGATGCGCTGAGCTTCAAACCCGTCCCGCCCGCCAACGTGCCATAGTTGTTAACGGCACCGGCATTGAGATTCAGGTTGTTGCTCGCGCTCAGGCGCCCAAAGTTGTTCAGTACCGACAACCCGCCACGAGCGCCCACGCTCGTGTTGCCACCGCCGGCAATGCTAGCGGCGCTGTTGAGGGTGATGCTGGACGCGTCGACCTGCATGTCGCCGAGACTGCTCATGCGGCCACTGCCGCCATAGCCGCCGCTCAACTGGATATCGAGGCTGCCATCACTGGCGATCAATCCGTCGTTGTTCCAGTTCACACCCCGCCCTACAAGCTGGTTCGACGCGAGCAACTGGCCGCTGGCGGTCTGGTTGAAGTTGTTGACGTTCACCGTCAGACGACCCGCCTGAATCACGCTGCTGTTGGTCCAGCTGTTGGCGTTCAGGTTCAGGTCACCGCGAGTGATCAGAGCGCCGCCAGCGTTCATGACGTTGGCGGTCGAGATGTCGAACAGGCCGGTGCCAACATGGGTTACAGAGCCGCCGGCATTGAGCAGGCCAGGCGTCGCAATTGTCAGTTGCTGATTGGCGGTTTCCACCAGCCCATTGCGGTTATCGAACTGACTGCCGATCTGGAAGTCGGTTTTGCCGCTGGTGCCCAATGCCCGCAGTTTGCCGCCCTGATTGTCGAGGTTGGCGGCACGCACGGCCAGGGTGTCGGCGCTTTCGACCAGGCCGCCACGGTTGGCAAGATTGCCGCTCAGCCCCAGATCGATGCCGTTGCCGCTGACCTGTCCGGCGTTATTGTTCATCGAGCCGCCGACGACGGCGACCTGACCTTTGGCGAAGATCCCGCCGTTGCTGTTGTCGACTGTGTTGCCGCCCGCGTTGAGCAGAATGTCGCCGGTGTTGGCGGCTATGCGTCCCCCGTCACTGTAGATCCCGCCCAGCGCTCGCAAGTCGAGCCGGCTGCCTTCTAGCTTGCCGCCCTGGCCGTTGCGCAAAACACCGTCAAGGCGGGCTTGCACCAGTCCCTTAAGGCTCGACAGCATGCCGCCACGATTGTCGAGGCTGGCCGCATTGATATTAAGATCGCCGGTCTGGGCGATGAGTTTGCCGCCCTGGTTATCAATCGCGCCGTTGCCCGCCTCGACACTCAGCAAGCCCCAGCTTTGCACGGCGCCGCTGGCGTTGTTCAGCGCGGCGGCCGTTATGGAAACCCCGGCATCACGACTGGAAATCAAACCATCGACGTCGTTGTAAACAGTGCCGTCTGCGGTGAGATCCAACTGCCCACTGGCCGACAGGGTGCCGCCCTGACCATTGTTCAGGTCGCCGGAAGTCAACAGGCTCAACAGGGACTGGCTGATCAGTTGGCCGCCTCGGTTATCGACGCTACTCGCCCTCTTGACCAATAGCGGACCGCGGCTGCCAAGTGCACCGTTGATGTTGGTCAGGGCACCCAGCAAATCGAGGGTTACGCTGTCCTCGCCGACCAGGCTGCCACCGGTGTTGTCCAGTTGCGTACCGGTGAAGGACATCGCCTTTTTGGCAGTAATCTGGCCAGCTGCGTTGTTCAGCGTCGCCGCATGGATATCCAGCGTGTCGCTGCTTTCGATCAGGCCACCTGAGGTGTTGGTGATGGTGCCGTTGGAGATCGTCAGCGTCTGCTTGCCGCCGCTGGTGACAATGCCGTTGCTGTTATCGAGGCTGGCCGCCTTGATGCTCAGCTCGCCCTTGCCGGCCAACCCGCCTTTGGTGTGGTTGACCAGCGCGCCACTCAGATCGATGCCCAGGTTACCCAACAAACTGGAGATCGTGCCTTCCTGGCTGTTGTCGAGCGTGCCGCCGGAGACCGTTACGCCATTCCAACCGGACACCAGACCGCCCTGGTTTTTCACTTCGGCGGCGGTGAGCTGCAATTGATCGTTGCTGATCAGATTGCCGCCACGGTTGTCCAGAATGTTGCCGGTCAGGCTGAAGCTGGTGAGGCTGGAAATTTCGCCATTGCGGTTATCCAGGTCACGCAGGTGGGTGATGCTCAACTCACCTTTGGTATTGATCAAGCCTTGCTGGTTGTTCAGGTCCCCCAGTGTCACGCCCAGATCAATGGCGATGCCGGAACCACCGAGCAGCGTACCGCCCTGATTGTCCAGGCCGTTGCTGTTGAGGTTCAGTTGCGCGGCCTTGATGATGCCGTTGTCCCGATTGGTCAACAGATCATCGAGGGTCACATCGAGATCGCCATCACTGAGCAGGACACCGCCACTGTTATCCAGGCTCGACGCGCGGACCTGCAACGCGGCTGCGGCAATCTTGCCTTTGATCGAGGTCAGTGCGTTTTCGATTTGCAGGGTCAGCTTCTGGTTGCTCAGCAACTGACCTGCGCTGTTGTCCAGTTGATCAGCAATCAGCTCAAACCCCAGCTCGCTGGAGATTTCCCCGCCGCGGTTGTTCACGTCAGCCAGGTTTTTCAGCAGCAGTTGACCCGGGGCACTGATGAAGCCCTCTTGGTTGTTGAGCGTTCCACCATTCAGATCCAAGCTCAGATCGCCTTTGCTGAACAGCTTGCCGCCCTGCTGATCAAGGCCACTGACATCGGCCAGCAACAAAGTACCTGCACCGAGGCTGCCACTGGTGTTGGTCAGCTGCCCGGCTTTGAGACTCAACTGACCGGCAGAGTAAATGCTCGCCTGGCTGTTGTTGAGTACTCCCGTGGTGATGCTCAGGTCGCCCTTGCTGCTGAGTACACCCTTTGCCTGGTTATCCAGCGCGCTGCTGTCGAGAGTGAGTGTCGAGTCGGTCAGCAGTTTGCCGCCCTGGTTGCTGACATCTCCCCGCGTATTGATAACCAGCGCTTTGGCACTGGAGACCGTGCCGGCGTCGTTGTCGAGGCGTTCAGCGCCGATGACCAATGCACCTTCGCTGACGAGACTGCCCTTTTGGTTGTCCAGATCCGCCGAAAGCGTGATCGCCAGATCGTTTTGTGTGACCAGGCGGCCGCTGTTTTCCAGGCTATCCCCGGTTAGCGCGAGGCCGGCGTCGCCGGATATCAGGCCGTTGTTGCGGTTGATCACCTGTCCCACACTCAGCGCGAGATTGCCACCGGCGAGAATGAAGCCGCTGTCGCTGTTGTCGAGGTAATCACCGATGAGGTTCACATCGATCTCGCTCGACAGTTCGCCATTGCGGTTGTCGAGGCGGTCGACCGTCAGATTCAGCGCCTGCATGGCACCGACCAGACCTTCGTCGCGGTTGTCCAACCGCGTGGCCTTGATGAACAGCTCATCATCGGCAATGACAATCCCGCCCCGATTGTCGAAGTCGTCGGTTACGCGCAGATCGGCACCGCCCCGAACGCGAATATCGCCATCGGCGTTGTTCAGGCTGGCGCTGCGACTGTCCAGGCTGGCGGCAGCGATCAAGCCTCTGATGTTGCTCAGTGCCCGGTCGATGACAAAACTGAGCTTTTCATTGCTGAGCAGTTTGCCGCCATCGTTGTTCAGGCTTCGCGCATTCAGGCTCCAGGCCTTGGCACCGGAAATTTCACCCGCGCTGTTGTTCACCTCGTTTAGGTTTTTCAGGAGCAACTGACCCGGCGTATGAATGCTGCCGCGCTGGTTATTCAGCAGGCCATTGTTCATGTCCAGGCTGAGGTCGTTGTTGCTGAACAGTTCGCCACCATCCTGCTCAAGCGACGCGAGGGAAAGATCAAACTGCTGCTGGCTGCCGATTTGCCCGGCGGAGTTATTCAGGTGCCCGGCCGTGACGTTCAGGGCACCATCGGTCGCCAGACTGCCGCCGCTGCTATTGTTGAAATCGCCGGTGACCAGCGTCGAATCAGCCTTGGCGCTGATGACGCCGTTAACGCTGTTGTCGAGGCTGCCACTTCCCAGTGCCAGACCTTTTTGTGTGGCGATCAGGCCGCCCTGATTCAAAGCGGCGCCAACAGTGGTCAACGCCATGTCTTCGAGACTCGACAGTTTGCCCAAACGGTTGTCGAGGCTGCCGGTGTTCAGGGTCAACTGGCCTTCGCTGTTGATCAGGCCCTGCTGATTGTTCACCACCCCATCGAAAGCAAAGTCAAGGCTGCCTTGACTGACGATCTTGCCGCCAAGGTTGCTCAGGCCGATACCGGTGAGCGTGCTTGCCCCTTTGCTGAAGATCAGGCCGGACGTGTCATTGATGATTTGGTCGACTTTCAGGCTCAACATGGTGTCCGACAACACCTTGCCACTAGTACTGTTGTCCAGCCTTGCACCTTTGACCAGCAGCCCCGATTGGCTGGAGAGTGACCCGCCACGGTTATCGATCTGCCCGACGTTCAGGGTCAGTGTTTTGAGCGACGCGACGAGGCCATTCTGGCGGTTATCCAGTACGTTGCCGGTCAGCAACAGATTGCCTTCGGCCACTAACTCGCCAGCCGATTGATTCAGGGTGGCGATGTTCGCCTCGATATCGCCCTTGCCGGAAATACGCCCCGCAATGTTTGCGACTTCATTGGCCGTGAGGTTCATCTTTCCCGCAGCAGTGATCAGGCCGCCGTTGCGGTTGTCGAGATTTTGCGCACGCACATTCAACGATTGCTTGGAAGCAATCTTCCCCGCGCTGTTGTTGAGAGTGCCGAGGGCTGTGATGTCGAGCAAACGGCCCGCCATCATCAGGCCGGCGACGTTATCCAGCGACGTCACCGTCAGTACGGTATCCAACTGGCTGGTCAGTTCGCCGTTACTGTTGACCAGTCGCCCGATGTTGCCCGTGAGATTGCCGGCGCTGTTGATCACGCCACGGGCGTTCAACACCTGACCGGCCGTCAGATTCAGGTTGGTGTTGCCCAGCAATCGACCATTGTTCTGGTTGTCCAGGGTGCCGGCGCTGATCGTCGTGTTTTTTCCACTGAGGGTGCCACCCTGATTGCTCAAGGTCTGCGCAGTCGTCACCGTCAGATTACGACTGGCAATCACGCTTTTACCGCTGTTGTTCAGCGTCTGCGCGCTGAGGCTGACATCACCATTGCCATTGCGACTGTTATCGGAATTGACCCCGGCCTCGATGACTCCGTTGCTGGTCAGCACACCACCGGCACTCAGGCTGATACTGTCCCGAGCAGCAACGCTTTGCTGCACGGCCAGATTGCCCTGAGTCTGCACATTGACGGCGTTACCGTAGACCGGCCCCTGGGCGTCCAGGCTGGCGGCTCTTACATTGACCGCGTTCGTGGCAGCAGTCTGCGCCAGGCTCAGATGCCCATTGGCATCGATCTGAATATCACCGCCACTGGCCGCCAGGTTGCCGGCCAGTTTCACCCCGACACCGGCCTCGGTGCCCACCAACTTGATCGCCCCGGCGTACATACCGCCCAGCGCCGACGAATCGATGGCCAGTTGCGGCTTGGCACTGCCGTCATCGGCGCGGGCTGTGGTGTTGAGGCTGTCGGCGTTGACGTCGTTGCGACCAGCGACAATCGTCAGGTTCTTCGCCTGAATCTCGGCGTTGATTTTTGCGCTGCGGGTGATGATTTCGAAGCGGTCGACGTTGTTGGCGTTCAGCCCGGCACCGTCGATGGAAATGCTGCCCTGATCGACTTGGAAACGATCCAGGCGACCGCTGCCATCGAGTACCGGTTTGCCGGTGGTTAACGTCACACGCGGGGTGTTGATGAAACCGCAACCGTTGCAGCTGATGCCATACGGGTTGGCGACGATCACCCGTGCCGACTGCCCCGCCACCTCGGTGTAACCGCGCAACCGGCTGGGACTGCCGCCCACCACTTCGTTGAGGATGGTTTGCGCCGAGCCGCTGCTTTTCAGGTTGGGGTTGCCAATGATGATCCCGCCCAACTGCGTGCTCGAAGTCTGAGTCGAACCGTTGTTGAGGATGACGCCTTGAGCACCGACGTTGTAGTCGACGAACTGGTTATGCGACAGACCGCTGCCATTGGGCGTGGCGATGTTGACGATCGGCACGCCATTGCCCGCCTGACCAAGACTGGTGCCGGGATTGGCCACCACGATGCCGTCGGCCTGCGCCCAAATCGGTTGCCAGAACATGACGTTGGCCAACAGAAACGCCAGACCGCGCTTGGGCATGCCCCAGAATCGATCACGGGATTTCACCCGGGCGGACGATTGACGAGCTAGGAAAGCGTATTGGCGAACGTCCATGTGCATGTTCTCGAAGTACGGCAGTTAGAGGAAAAAATCCATGCGGAAGTAAATCGGTGCTTCGCGCTCGGGCAGCGCATCCGGTCGTTCCAGGGAGTGGGCAAAGGTCACGCTTGCAGCGAAATGCTGGCCACGGGCGAACAGCTCCAGCGAATTGCTCGACAGGCGTCCGTGCTGATCGCCGTTGTAGCGATCACCTCTAATAACCCCTTGGTCGTAGCCAAGTCCGGCGCCGTATTCGGCGAACGCCGGGCGTAGCCAGTCGGCGCTGACCGGGCGAGTCCAACGCAGGTCGTTGCGCCAGTAACCTCCGCTGTCACCGGACAGGGATTGATCCTTGTAGCCACGGATCGACGACAGCCCGCCGAGACTGGTGCGCTGTGGGCTGAACAAAATGTCTTCGCTGCGTTGTCCAGTCATCAGGCTGGTGAAGCTGAAAGACTCGCCCCACAACTTGAACGGCTGCAGGTAGGTCGTGGTGGCGGTGTATTTGCGGTAGCGTGCGTTTGGTTGGCCCGGCCCCGGATGGCCGTTCCCTTGCGCATCGAAAGCGCCGATGCCTTGTTGCAGACCCAGGTCCAGGTTGACGAACGCGCTGCCCACCCGCCGTCCGTGATTGATGCCGTACTGCATTTCGCTGATTCGGTTGCTGCTCAGCTTAAGTTTGCTGTCCTCGATGAAATTGTTAGTGCGCAGGTATGAAAGGCCGGCATTGAGCGAAGTCTTGCTCACGGCATCGCGGTGGATCACCCGCTCGGCGCGCAGCTGATGGTTCTGGCTGTCGCCGGTCTGCTTGAAGTTGTAGCCGTTGGCAGCGATCTGCGAGCGGTACTCGCTCTGGCTGTAGGTGTAACTGAAGTTCCACCAGCCCCAGGGCAGGTTGTAATTGAGCAGCGCGTTGTTGGAGGTGTGCTGGTGGTCGGTCATCGCGTCGTGACCGCCGCGCAACATCAACTGATCGGCCAGACCCAGCGGGCTGTCCCAATCGAACGTCGTGCCCCACTGCTGTTCGCCCGTGCTGCGCTGGCCGTCGTTGCTGCGCGAAAGCCCGACGCGCCAGGGCTTCTGCGCGGTGTTGGTGACCAGCACGTCGCTCCCGCCGACGTTCTTGCCGGGGGCCAGCTCCATTTTTGCCTGATTGGAGGGCAGGCGATTGAGCTGATCGACCAGTTGCTCGATCTCGCGCAAGTTAACCAACGCACCGGTCTTGCCAGGAAACGCCATGGCCAATTCACGCTCGGACACGCCGCTTTCGGGCGCACTTTTCAGGCTTTCGAGCCGGCCTTCCACCACCAATACCTTCAGGTGCCCGCCAGACAAGTCCTGTTGCGGCAGGTAGGCACGACTGGTGACCAAGCCTTTTTCAATGTAGCGATCGGTGATGACCTTAAGCAGTTCATTGAGCTGCGCAACGCCCAGGCATTGACCGATGTAGGGCTTGAGCAGTTGCGTTTTTTCGTCGGCCGAAAGGCTGTCGGCACCTTTGAGTTCGATGTCCTTGATGAGGAAACAACGGGTATCGACAGGAGCCGTCGGTTGCGCGGGCTTGACTTCTTTGCCGGGCAATTCCTTGAGCTCTTCCAGGCGCCGGCGCTGTTCTTCGAGCAAGCGATCCTGGCGTTCGCGAATCAGGTCAGTATCTCCCGGCGTGGGCGCAGCGTGAGCAAGACGCAGTGGAGAAAGGCACAGCAAAGCCAGGCACAACCTCGCCGCGAAGGCGGGTGAGAACATGTCGATCCCTCGAAAACAAAAGTAATATCAAAATAGTGGCGCGATATTAGTTAGCCATTATTTCGGCGTCAATTAATGACTCAGTTCAAAAACGTTAACGGATGAGCTGCAGGGCTAAAACCGGAGGCTTCCGAGGCGTCAGCGAGAAACGTCTTGATCGATTGCAGGAAGAAAGCGCGGGACGTAGGAAAGGTCTGAGGACGGTGGGATTTGCGAGGTGCTGGCCTGATTCAGAAGCAGAGAGTTGGCGCAGTGGATGTCGATCGTCACCGCAACGCTGGATTCCTATGAGTCAGCGAACCGACATCCACAAACAATTTAACGCCGGGATTTCATCAAGGACGACGAATCGCCCTCACCCGCCCGCTGCTGCCGCCACCGCAGAAAAACCGTTCACTGCCGTCGTACTCAAGACCGGACACGCCTACGCCCTCCGGCATCTTCAGGCTCTCAAGCACTTCGCCCGTGTTCGTGTCGATGTGCCGCAGTTCGCTTTCTTCGGCTTCCCATGTGCCATGCCACAGCGCGTCTTCAACGAAGGTCACACCCGTGACAAAGCGGTTGGATTCGAGGGTGCGCAGGATCTTGCCGTTCTCGGGATCGATCTGGTGGATTTTGCGTTCGCGATATTGCCCCACCCACAGCGAGCCTTCCGCCCAGGTCATCCCGGAGTCGTTGCCACCACCGGGGGCCGGGATGGTGGAGAGCACGCGACCGGTTTGCGGGTCGACTTTCTGGATACGGTCATCGGCGATCTGGAACAAGTGCTTGCCATCGAATGCGGTGCCGGCGTGGGCGGCGACATCCAGCGAACGCACCGTTGCGCCGCTTGAAGGGTCGAGTGCGATGAGTTTACCGGTAGTGGCAAACCACACCTGCTGACCATCCCAGGTCACGCCATGTACATCGTCTACACCTTCAAAAGGTCCGTATTCACGAATGATTTCTGCGGCTGACTGTTTCATTTCGGTGTTCCTCGAAAGGTTTGGTGGCGTTCATCCTAGCCACCGCCCAGCGGAACCGGGAGTAACAAGGTCGTCGCGAAACCGGGCACTGGTGGCGTCATCCAGCGCCGCCCGCGCCCATGCCCGAACGACTGAACCTTGCCCTGTGCTGCCAGTGTTTCGAGAACTCGTTGCACGCTGCGCTGGCTGTTGCCCAGCGCCAGGGCAAGTGCTGAACTCGACCACGCTTCGCCGTCGGCGAGCAGTGCAAACACCGCTGCGTGTTTTTCTTCGACCGGTGGCGTGAGCAGCACCACGTCAGGTGAAACCTGGGTGATCAATGCAAACCCGCGCTTGGTGGCGACCACGTTGGCCAAGGGTTTGAGCGCTGCACGCAAGCGGCCGATTTCCACCCTTAGCCGGGCGCGATGGGATTCATCGCTGAGCTTCAGGCGAAAGGCCCGGGCGATGAGCGTTTCCCGCGCAACATCTTCCGGCCAGGCTTCGGCCAATGTCCGTACGAGGTTGAACAGCACCGGACGTTTCGACAGGGACACCGACATGCCCGCACCGCGCACGACGAACCGGCAGGCATCGACCACCAGCGATGTCGAGGCCAGCAATGCTTCGACGTCATCGAGCAACAAGGGTCGCGCCTGACCATTACTGATCAAGTGTGCGGCGGGACTGTCGAGCAAGCGCAGCGCGCTGTCGACTTCTGCTATCAACGCGGGAATGTCGGATTGCTGCGCGGCGAACTTGGCCCGGGCCAACGCCGCACGCGCAGCTTGTGAGCGCAAGTGACGCATGGCGATGCCCGCCGCCACGAGCTCATGGGTGGCGTGCAAAGCGGGTGGCAATGTCGAAGGGTCAAGTTGCGCGAGGTTGTCCTGGGCGTCATCCAATTGGCCGATCAGCAACAGGCGGCGGATGTGCAGGTAGCGCGCATGGGCCGCGTTCACCCTGTCACCGTGAGCTTGCAGCGTGACCCGCGCCGCATCGAGGGCCTTCACTGGCCAGCCGAGGTCCCGCGAGGCCAATGCAATCTCGGCTTCGGCGACGATGCAACGCGCCCGAGCCAGCGCTTCCTTTGGCCCGAACGCCCGTATTGCCCGGCGCACCAGTGCCTTGGCCCGCACCAGATCACCCAGTTGCGCCATGGCGATTGCGCGCAACGCCAGCGCCGGTGCATCGTCACGCAACGCGACCCTGTCCAGCGCGCCCAGCGGATCCCCCGCTGCCAGCGCCTGGGCGGCGGCGGTGATCAGCGAGTCCATCGCAGTCGTGCCATGGGGTTCACTCCATTGTCGGCTAGTCGCTGTTGAGTCTATCTCAGACGATGGCACCTCATGCCGGATCGCGAATTTGATGCTCGCGGCAAATCAGATCCACTTCTGTGGATTCCAGTGGTTCCTGAGTCAGTCCGCAAAACGCTCCACCCGTCACTGTCTGATGAAAACGGCAGGTTCGGCACAGCCCGAAACTAGGGACATTTTCACCTTGCTGGATGTTGCGCAACAGCTCCAGCAGCAAGCTTTCCAGATCCACTGCCCGCGCACCCATGCGCTGGGCGGCATTGACCAGAAAATCCGGTGGCACCACGGCGTCCAGTAACGCCTGTGCCGGAGCCGTCAGTTTCAGGTGCACGCTGCGTTTGTCCCGGGCATCTGGCTGTTTGGTCAGCAGTCCTTTGCCTTCCAGAGCCTTGAGCGATTGCGACACCGTGCCTTTGGTCAGTCCCAGATATTCGGTCACCGCCAGCGGCGTGTCGGAGTAGCGGTTGCATCGGCCGAGGTACATCAAGGCGCTGAGCTGGATCGGCTGCAGGTCCGTCAGCAGGGGGTGCTCACGAAACCAGACCCGAGTCAGGCTCGACAACCTTTCCAGCAAATCAAAAAGCACGAGGAAATTCCTGATCAAAACCGTTGATAAATAGTATCGGATAAAAACCTTATTGACAAAATATCGGCTTGTCGTAGGATTTGTGGTGTCGATCCGAAACCTAATCTACTTCCAAACGGAGGCATACATGAAAACCGCTCTGGCACTCACCCTTGGCACGCTGCTGGCGACACAGGCTGTGGCCCATGACAAACAAGGCATCCAAAGCGACAAAGGCAAAGCCGATGCCGCGTTCGATCTGGTCAATACCCGGGTTTTCAAGGAAGGCAGCAATCTGGTGTTCGAACAATTGGTCGATGGCCAGGCCGGCAGTCGCGTGCCAACCGCCAAGGGTTCGTTTGCCGGGGCCGAGGTGTTCAGTTATGTCTGGCCTACCAGCCTCGACAGTTCCGTTGTCGGCTTTGAAGCGAAGTCCGGGATCCTGGCCCTGGCGCTGACCTCTCACCCGGATTTCGATGACACCCCGCAACTGGACGAAAACAAGGACGGCAAGAAGGATAACGACGGCGGCCTCTGGCACTCGCACTGGGTGGTGCTGAGCAAAGACGAAAGTTGTGGGCCTGGCGGTTTGAAAGTCCGCGACATTCCCAAGGATGCCAAACCGAAGTTACCTGCCACCTGGCCTGGCGCTCCGATCTACATCGACTCCCCCGGCTACGACCTGAGCGTCGAGAAAAACGCCGCGAAAATCCATGTGCCGTTGGCGGCAGTCGGCTTCCCCGAAAGTTTCAACTACGACGGCGTCACCGCTGCACTGAAAGTCAATGCCGACCTGCACAACCCATTGCTGTGCGTCAGCAGCGTCTATGACATTGCCTCGGGTGACCTGTCGTTGCCCGGCACCTGGAAACTCAAGGAGAGCAAATAATGAGCGTGAACGTATTCGATACCCACGTGCGCACCAAAGATGGCCGCTACCTGCACTTCGATGTGCTGATCGAGCGTAACGACGCCGAACTGGCAAAAACCTATGCCCGCCGCTTCCTTGATGAACAGGGCATACAGGACGAAGATATCGCCCAGGACCGCTGCCAGTTCTGTCACGTCGAACCGACCCATCCCGAAGTGGCAGCGGCGATCGGCAAGCAGGGTTACTTCATCCTCAAACTGCAAGGTTGCCAGGAGTAACGAAATGAACACCTACCAGCCCATGAACTGCGACCTGTACGACTATCTGGAAATCGCCTGCATGCGCGGTTACCGACTGGACATCGAATTGAAGGATGGCGCCCGCCTGGAAGCGAAGGCGCTGACTACGCGAACGTCCGCCGACAAGGAAGAATTCCTCGAGCTTGAAACGGCTGACGGCCAACAGGAAATCCGCTTGGATCAACTGTTGGCCATCACCCCGCTGGACGCCAACGCGCAGTTCGGCCGGGTGGTGTTTACCGATGCGGTTTGCACGTTCTGAGGCGGTTATCAGACCAGCGACATGCCGCCGTCGACATGCAATTGGATGCCGTTGACGAACGAACTGTCGCTGCAGGCCAGGTACAGCGCCGCTTGTGCGAGCTCGTCGGCCTCCCCCAGTCGACCGGCGGGAATCATGGCCGCCATCATTTGCTCGAAGCCGGGGCGGTCTTCTTCTGAAACGCCCAGCTTGCCGATGATCGCAGTATCGACCGGCCCCGGGCTGAGCACATTGACGCGTATGCGCCGCGCCCGCAGCTCCAGCGCCCAGCTGCGCGCAAAAGCGCCGATGGCCGCTTTGGAACCGGCATACACCGCATGCCCTTCGAGCACTTTCGTGGCCGCCAGGGAACTGGTCAGGATGATGCTGCCAGCGTCGCGCATCAGCGGCACGATCGACTGCACACCAAAGAACACGCCTCGGGTGTTGATATTGAATTGCGCGTCGAACTCCGCTGGAGTGACCTGCTGCGATGGCGTCAGGGTGATGACCCCGGCGTTGGCCATGTAGATATCCAGCGCACCGAAGCGCACCCGGACTTGCTCGGCGACCTCGGCATGGTGCTCGAGGCTGGCGACATCGCCCTTGATGCCAAAAGCGCCGTGACCGATGTGGCGCACGGCTTCGTCCAGCACTTCTTGTCGACGTGCGGTGATAATCACCTGCGCGCCCTCTTTGGCGAACAGGCACGCCGACGCCAGGCCTATGCCGCTGTTGCCGCCGGTGATCACTGCGACCTTTCCTTGAAGACGTTGCATCTACTGACTCCGATTGTTGAAGGAGCGCAGTATTATGTCGCTCGCCCCAGCGCCAACCAGTCCAGAAAAAGGCACATCAGTTGTGCTTCGGAGTCACAAGATGCCCAGCCTGTTGAACAAGTCGGCCAGCCTGATTGCCTTTGTCCGCGCGGTGGAAGCCGGTTCTTTCAGTGCTGCCGCACGCAACGCCGGGACCACGCCGTCGGCCATTTCCAAAAGCATCGCCCGACTGGAATCCGAACTGAATGCCAAGCTGTTTCGCCGCTCCACGCGGATGCTCAGCCTTACGCCCGAGGGGCAGGCATTTTTCGAGCGTGTGGCGCCGTTGTTGCAGGCCATCGATGACTGCGCCGATGCGTTGCGCCACACCGGGGGTGCGCGCGGTCATTTGCGGGTCAGCATGCCGAGTGACCTCGGACGATTGCTGATGCCGAGGATCAGCTCGGTGTTTCTCGCCGAGCACCCGGAGGTGGAACTGGACCTGACGTTGCTCGACCACCATGTCGATGTGATTCGTGAAGGTTATGACGTGATTTTCCGCGCCGGCAACCTGTCTGACAGCGATCTGAAAAGCCGTACCCTCGCCCAACTCGACATGGCGTTGGTGGCCTCACCGAAGTTCCTCGACGAATGGGGAACCCCGCACACCCTCGAAGAACTGCGCGCTCTGCCCTTCGTGCGCTATCAACTCAATGGTCGAACCCTGCCCATCATTTTTGAAAACGGTGAAACGTTGGTGCCCCGTGGCCGAATAGGTCTGGACTCGGGATTCGGCTTGCGTGCCGCCGCATTGGGAAACCTGGGCGTTGCGTATTTGATGAAATGCACGGTCCAGCAAGAGCTCGATCGCGGTGAGCTGATGCAGATCATGCCCGGCCATCGGTTGCCGTCGCTGGCCATCCATTCCCTGCATGCGTTTGGTGTACTGACACCGATCCGGATCAAGCTGTTTGCCGATTTTGTACAACAGGAACTGTATCGACTGGAAGGACAATCCATTTCAAGTCATACGATCTCTTGACTCATTGTTTGCGATCAATAGACGCTAAACTCCCTTCTCCAAAGCCTTCAACCTTGTTCATACAAGCCAAATGCGTTACAAACCCCTCTAGTTGTACGACAACATAATAAATATTCGCGCCTCATTTCTTTTGAGAGCGCACTCAATTCGAGACACTGCCATGACCCAACCAACCTTCCGCCAAGAAGCGCCTGCGCCCTTCCCTCGCCATCTCGCCGTGCTGATTTTACTGTGCATGGGCTGTGCATTTGCGGGCAACCATGTGGCGGCGCGGGTTGCCTTCGATGACGGCGCGGGTGTGTTGTTGGCGATTCTGATGCGCTCGGGCGGGACGTTGTTGGTATTGGCCGCTTTGGTCATTTGGCAACGCCAGACGCTGCGCCTGCCGGCGGGTGCCTGGCGTTGGCAATTGCTGTTGGGCTTGCTGATCGCTACCCAAAGCCTGTGCCTGTATTCCGCGGTCGCACGGGTGCCGGTGGCGTTGGCACTGTTGGTGGCCAATGTCTTTCCCATTCTGCTGGCGCTGCTCACCTGGGCGTTGGGAGGTCCGCGTCCGACCGCACGCACCGCCGCGCTGATGGGCCTGATTTTGCTGGGCCTGGTATTTGTGCTGGATGTCCCCGGTCGCTTCGCGGACAACGCCAGTGTCGGCCCGCAATGGTGGCTGGGCGTGACCCTGGCCTTTTGCGCGGCCAGCGTGTTTGCCTGTGCGTTGTGGATCACCGACCACAAGTTGGCCGAGGTTCGTGGATCGGTGCGCAGCCTGCTGACAATTTTCATCGTGTTCAGCAGTATCAATCTGGCCGGTATGAGCGGCGCCCTGCCTGGTGGCTTGAACCTTCCGGCCACCAGCACCGGGTGGCTGGCGCTGGCGACACTGGTTGTACTGTACGGCACCGGGTTTATCGTGCTGTTCATTTGCGTGCCGCGCCTGGACATGCCGCGCAACGCTCCGGTGATGAACATCGAGCCGTTGGCCACGCTGTTGATGGGCTGGGTGGTGTTGGACCAGATGCTCAGTGCCGGGCAAGTGGTGGGTGGTGTGATCGTTGTCACCGGGATTGTGTTGCTGACTTATCGCAAGGGCCAGCGCGCGTCGCAGCCTGAACAGCCTGTCGCGCAGCGCGGCTGAAGTCACAGCCTATGGGAGCGAGCTGTCATTCAACGTTATCGTTGACTGGCAGGTCTCATCATCGGGTCGCCGCCCGGAGCAGGCTCGCTCCCACAGGGATAGGTGTGGTCCGGGCTTATTTATCCGACTTGATCGCCGTCCACACTCGCGTCCGTACCCGTTCGAGTTTCTGCGGCAGCGGCTGCACGACGTACAGGGTTTTCAGTGCCTCGCTGGTCGGTGTCAGGTTCGGATTGCCGGTGATTTCCTTATTGATCAGCGCCAGCGAATCCTTGTTGGCATTCGGGTAACCGAGGAAGTCGCTGATCGGCGCGATGACGTTCGGGTCCAGCAGCGTGTTGAGGAACTCGTGGGCCTCTTCGACGTTTTTCGCGCTTTTTGGAATGGCAAACGTGTCGAACCAGATCGGCGCCCCCTCCTTCGGCAAACGCCAGTCGACCACCACACCGTTGCCGGCTTCTTTGGCACGATTGCCAAACTGGTAGAAGCTGCCGGAGTAACCAATGGCCACGCAGATATCACCGTTGGCGATGTCGGTCATGTATTTGGCCGAGTTGAAGTAGGTAACGTAAGGCCGAATCTTCAGCATCAAGGCCTTGGCCTTTTCGTAGTCATCCGGGTTCTGGCTGTTCGGGTCCAGTCCCAGGTAATGCAGGGCCAGCGGCAGGATCTCCGAAGGCGAGTCGAGCATGGCGACGCCGCAGGACTTCAACTTCTCCATGTTCTCGGGTTTGAACACCAGGTCCCAGCTGTCTACCGGGGCATTTTCGCCCAGCGCGGCCTTGACCTTGGCCGGGTTGAATCCGATCAACACGGTGCCGTACATGTAAGGCACGCCGTATTGATTGCCGGGATCGTTCTTGTCGAGCAGTTTGAGCAGTGCCGGATCCTGGTGCTTCCAGTTTGGCAGTTTGGACTTGTCGAGCTTCTGGAATACGCCGGCCTTGATCTGGGTTTCGATGAACTGGTTCGACGGCACCACCAGGTCGTATCCAGAGTTACCGGTCAACAGCTTGGCTTCCAGCGACTCGTTGGTGTCGAAGGTGTCCCAGGTCACTTTGATCCCGGTTTTGGCGGCAAAGTCCTTGGGCACGGACGGCAGGATATAGTCCGCCCAGTTGTACACCCGCAGTTCGCGCTGCTCGGCTTGCACCGCGCTGGCAAGCAACGTCAGCCCACAAACAGTGGCGCCCAGAATGCGTTTCATAATGTCCATGGATCAGTTCCCCAATGTCAGCTCGTTTGGTTTTTATAATCGGTAACGGCAGTGGCCTTGAACGTGGCCTGGAGCAAAGGAAGCAAAAGACTATGGTTATGGAAGCTGTGTACACGGCTGCTTCGGCCGCCTGCCACCGATTCTTGCTGACAGCCTGGACCGTTCACAGCGTGCGATCGGCCAAAAGGGGATCGAAATGGCCATTATCCGTGTCCGTATGGAGGGGCAATGGCGGCGCCCTGCCCCGGCTTAGTGCAAAATACGCGGCTTAAGGTTGAAAACCGGATTGCGTCGCGCAACGCTGCGCAAGCAGATCCGTCAAGAAATTCATATTTGAGAGAGCCGGTGGTAACCGCATGATTGAAGTCACCGAAGTTTCCATTGCCCAATTGCGCGCTGCGCTCGAATCCGGCCAGACCACGTCGGTCGAACTGGTCCAGGCCTACCTCGCCCGGATCGATGCGTATGACGGCGCCGACACCGACACCGCGCTCAATGCCGTGGTGGTGCGCAACCCGGACGCGCTCAAGGAAGCGCAAGCTGCCGATGCCCGTCGGGCCAGGGGCGAGACGCTGGGGCCACTCGATGGCATTCCTTATACGGCGAAGGACAGTTACCTGGTCAAGGGCCTGACGGCCGCTTCGGGCAGCCCAGCGTTCAAGGATCTGATTGCCTATCGCGATGCGTTCACCGTCGAACGACTGCGCGCCGCCGGTGCGATTTGCCTGGGTAAGACCAATATGCCGCCCATGGCCAACGGCGGAATGCAGCGCGGGGTCTATGGCCGTGCGGAGAGCCCGTACAACGCCGATTTCCTCACCGCCCCGTTCGCCTCCGGTTCGTCGAACGGTGCCGGCACAGCCACGGCCGCCAGTTTCGCGGCGTTCGGTTTGGCCGAGGAAACATGGTCAAGCGGCCGTGGCCCGGCTTCGAACAACGGCTTGTGCGCTTATACGCCTTCGCGCGGTGTGATCTCGGTGCGCGGCAACTGGCCACTGACACCGACCATGGACGTTGTCGTACCGTTTGCCAGGACCATGGCCGACCTGCTGGAAGTGCTCGACGTGGTCGTGGCGGACGACCCTGACACCCGTGGCGACCTGTGGCGCATGCAACCCTGGGTGCCGATTCCGAGCGTCGCTTCGGTACGTCCTGCCTCCTATCTTGAACTTGCCGCGCAACCCGATGCGCTCGCCGGCAAGCGCCTCGGCGTGCCGCGCATGTACATCAATGCCGATCCGGAAGCAGGCACCAGCGAAGCACCCGGGATCGGTGGCCCGACCGGCCAACGTATCAATACCCGCGAGTCGGTGATCGGTCTTTGGCAACAGGCGCGCAAGGCTCTTGAAGCCGCTGGCGCCGAGGTCATCGAAGTCGATTTTCCGCTGGTGTCCAATTGCGAAGGTGACCGTCCCGGTGCGCCGACGGTGTTCAATCGCGGCATCGTCTCCAAGGAGTTCCTGCACCATGAATTGTGGGATCTCACTGCGTGGGCTTTCGATGATTTCCTGCAAGCCAATGGCGATCCGAAGCTGAATCGACTGGTCGATGTCGATGGACCGAAGATTTTCCCCCATGACCCGGGAACATTGCCCAACCGTGAGGGCGACCTCGCTGCCGGCATGGACGAATACGTGAAGATGGCCGAGCGTGGTATCACCCCGTGGGACCAGATCAGTACCGTCCCCGATGGACTGCGTGGGCTCGAGCAGACGCGCAAACTCGATCTGGAAGACTGGATGGATCGGCTGGGCCTGGACGCAGTGCTGTTCCCCACCGTCGCGGATGTTGGCCCGGCGGACGCCGATGTCAACCCGGCCTCTGCCGACATCTCCTGGAGTAACGGCGTATGGGTGGCCAATGGCAACCTGGCCATCCGGCATCTGGGTGTGCCGACAGTCACCGTGCCGATGGGCATCATGGCGGATATCGGCATGCCAGTAGGCCTGACGTTTGCCGGTCGAGCCTATGACGATTCGGCACTGTTGCGTTTTGCCTCGGCGTTCGAAGCCAGCGGGTCGAAACGAATGATCCCGCCTCGTACCCCGCCGCTGTCATCAGCAGAATAGAGTGCAGTTTTTCGGTGGGCACCGCGTGAGTGACCACCGAAAATCCTCATCTATTTGTGTGGAGCTGCTCACAAAGTCGATTGGAAACGGACAAAAAACCTCTACAATACAGAAAAATCTGTACAGTATTTGTAGAGGTTTCATGACCATGTCACCCTCTGAAAAACTCCTCGCCTGGCATGGAAACTGGATTCTTTCGCAAACAAAGGTCGTCTGCAGGAACTGCAAGGCAGAGCAATCCGAGTCAGACAGAACACTGGAGTTTCCTCACATTTCCCAGTGTCCCAGGAAGGGTTCTCTATCCAACCCGTGGCAGGAGCTGGACGGAATCAGTAATGCCGTTTCAGATAAGCCTGCTTAGCTGAAACGCCAAATTCAAATTTGCAGCGTTCCCCTTACCAAGGCTTCCAGCCTGGGCAAAATACTCGCTTCGTCGTTGCCCAATATGGCAATTGAAGAACCACGCAGCCCTGACGACGAAGCGGCAGCTGCGTCGCCAACCAGGGCCAATGGGCACGTAACGCCCATTTGAAGGGCACGCAGTCGCTTGTGTGCATCGGCCTGCAGTGGCGTCTGGACCAACAGCACCAGCGCGGCGGGCTGAATCGCTGTACACAGCAATGGCAGTTCTTCCAGGGGCTGGCCCGGGCTCAGCACTTCAATGCGCAGCTGGTCATTGCTCATCAACAAACCGGCGCACAACAGCTCCAGTTCGTGTGCATGGCCAGAGCCGTCGGCCAGCAGCACGCAAGCACCGTTGCCCGGGTTCATCTGCAGTCGCAATAACAACCGCGCACGAAAGAAAGCGTCCAGGAACAGCCACTGACTGCGTCGACCGAAAGCATCGCCAACTGCCAGGCTGCGCCAGACCGGCAGCAGAACAGCCGCCAGTACCGTAGCCTTCGGGTAGATCGTGAACAGTTGCCCGTGAAGGCGCTCCAGCTCGGCGCCATCAAAAGCCTGCGTGGCACGATGAATTGCCTGTTGCCATTGGAGCAGAGGGGCTTCGGCCGCGTCTGTGACAGCGAGCTCCGGCGTGTTCTGCTGCCGGTTGAGCAAAGCGCCAATCTTGCTGATTGGCAGACCTCGGCTGGTCCAGAGCATGATGCTGCGTATATGTTCGATGTCTTGCTGCGAATACAGGCGATGCCCACCTACCGTGCGAACAGGTCGGATCAATCCGTGGCGACGCTCCCATGCCCGCAGGGTGATCGGGTTGACGCCAGTCAGGCTGGCGACTTCGCGCATGGGGAGCAAGGCGTCGTCGGAGGCGGATTCGAGGGGCTCGGTCATTGAAAGTCGTTACATCCTGAGTGTGTCGCCATTCTAAACCAGGCATGGCGCTATTTAACCAGCCAATCGCGGTCCGGGTTCCTGCGCCTTGCCATCTAGGCATGGCTGTCGCTGACGACTACGCTGTGAGGCAAATCCTCGAACTACAGCGAGCCCGGACCATGATTGACGCCAAACTCCTGCAACTTATGGTCGAAGCCTCCAATGACGGCATCGTCGTGGCCGAGCAGGAAGGCAGTGACAGCATTCTCATCTATGCCAACCCTGCCTTCGAGCGCCTGACCGGCTACAGTGCCGACGAAATACTCTATCAGGATTGCCGGTTCCTGCAGGGAGCCGATCATGACCAGGCCAGCCTCAACGCAATCCGCGACGCCATCCGCCTCGGTCAGCCCTGCCGTCAGGTGCTGCGCAACTATCGTAAGGATGGCAGCCTGTTCTGGAACGAGTTGTCTATCACTCCCGTGTACAACGATGCCGATCAGTTGACCTACTACATTGGCATACAGCACGACGTCAGCGAAAAGATTGCCGCTCTGGAAAGAGTCCAGTCGCTTGAGACCGAAGTGGCTGATCTTCGCCGTCAACTGGCAAGGCTTGGCGGTCAAGACGAGTAACGCAACGACCGATACAAAAAGTGTACAAGAATATTGACTTGTACAATTTTCCCCGTAGGCTTCAGGTAAACCTGTACAGTTTTCTCAACTTGTACAATTTTGCCTGGAGCCGGCCATGTCTGCATATCTCCGCCATTTCGCTGACACGTTCACAACGCTGAACGCCGATTGCCTGGATAAACTGGGCGAGCTGTACAGCAACGACGTTCAATTTCGTGATCCGTTGCACCAACTCAATGGCCTGCCGGCACTGCGTAGCTATTTTGAAAACCTGTACAGCAACGTCGAGGATATCCGCTACGAACTCCTGGACGTGGATGAAACCGCCCCCGGTCAAGGTTATCTGCGCTGGAACCTGCACTTCCGTCATCCGCGCCTGTCCCGTGGCCAGCCGATCAGTCTGCAAGGCTGCAGCCACCTGCGCTGGGCAACGCATGTCTACCTGCACCACGACTATTTCGATGCCGGTGCCCTGATCTACGAGCACGTTCCCGTACTTGGCGCAGTGATCGGCTGGATCAAAGGGAGGCTTGCATGAGTCGCTGCTGGCTGACAGGGGCCAGCAGCGGCCTTGGTGCCGCCCTGGCTGAACGGCTTCTGGAGCAAGGCCATTCGGTGGCCTTGGGTGGGCGGCGGGCGGAAGCACTGATGCCGCTCGTGCTGCGCTACCCAGGGGCCTTGCTCGCTACCGGCGATGTGGCTGACCCGCGTCAAGTTTCGGCCATTTGCGACAACATCGAGCAGGCGTGGGGCGCACTGGACCTGGTGATTCTGAACGCCGGCACCTGCGAATACCTGGTGCCGGGCAAGTTCGAGGCCGAGACAGTCGAGCGCGTGATGCGTACCAACCTGTTGGCGGTCAGCTACTGTTTGCAGGCGGCACTGCCACTGCTGCGCCGCGGGCACCGACCCCATCTGGTAGTGATCGGCAGCTCAGTGACCTGGCTGGCGCTGCCGCGGGCCGGAGCCTATGGCGCGTCCAAAGCGGCCCTGCGTTATCTCGTTGAATCCCTGCGCCTGGATCTACACGCCGAAGGCATTGATGTAACGCTGGTCAGCCCGGGGTTCATCGACACCCCCCTGACTCGGCGCAATACCTTTGCCATGCCACAACTCTGGACGGCCGACCGCGCTGCGCGGCATGTCGTCGCGCGCCTGACGCGACGACCGCTGGAGATCAACTTTCCACGCCTCTTCACTCTCGTCCTGCGCTTGCTTGGCGCCCTGCCGGCGCGTTGGCGCCTGGCCCTGGGCCGTCGACTGGCGCGAACCGAACAGGAATAGCGTCATATGCGTATCGCCATTATCGGCAGCGGGATTTCTGGGCTGACCTGTGCCTATCTGTTGTCGCGTAGCAATGAGGTGACCGTGTTCGAAGCGGCTGACTGGGTCGGCGGTCATACCCATACTGTCGACATTGAATGGCAGGGCCAGCGCTATGCCGTGGACACCGGCTTCATCGTTTTCAACGACTGGACCTACCCCAACTTCATTCGCTTGCTCGATCGCCTGGGAGTCGTCTCACGCCCCACCGAGATGAGCTTTTCCGTGAACGATCCGGACAGCGGCCTGGAGTACAACGGCAATAATCTGGACACCCTTTTCGCACAGCGCAGCAATCTGCTGTCGCCGGGCTTCTGGGGGATGCTGCGCGATATCGTGCGCTTCAACCGCCAGGCGGTAACAGACCTTGACGACCACCGCATTGACCAAGGCATAAGCCTTGGCGACTACCTGAGCATGCGAGGCTACGGGCAGCGTTTCATCCATCACTATATCGTCCCCATGGGATCGGCCATCTGGTCGGTATCAAGGGCCGATATGCTGCGTTTCCCGCTGCACTTTTTCGTGCGTTTCTTTCGCAACCACGGCCTGCTCTCGATCAGCCAGCGGCCGCAGTGGCGGGTGATCGAGGGTGGCTCGCGCAGTTATGTGAAGCCGTTGTGCTGGACCTTCAGCGAGCGCATTCGCCTCAATTGCCCGGTGATGGGCGTCCGCCGGGATGATACCGGGGTGGTGATCACCAGCGCCGCGGGCCAGGAACGCTTCGACAAAGTCGTGTTCGCCTGCCATAGCGACCAGGCTCTGGCGCTGCTGGAGAAACCGACGACCACCGAGCATGAGGTGCTCGGAGCCCTGACCTATGCCGCCAATGAAGTATTGCTGCACACCGACACGCGCCTGTTGCCCAGTCGGCGCAAGGCTTGGGCCAGCTGGAACTATCGTCTCGGCGGCCCGGCACACGCGCCGGCCGCCGTGACCTATAACATGAATATTCTGCAAGGCCTCGACGCACCCGTGACCTTCTGCGTAAGCCTCAATCAGGGCGATTGCGTGGACCCGTCGCAGGTTTTGGCACGCTTCGATTACGCACATCCGCAATACAGCCTTGCCGCCATGGCGGCCCAGGCACGTCAGGGTGAACTACAGGGAAACCAGCACAGCTACTTCTGCGGCGCTTACTGGGCCAACGGCTTCCATGAGGATGGCGTGGTCAGCGCTTTGGGCGTCGCCGAACGGTTCGGGGAGCGCCTGTGAACAGCAGCCTTTGCTACGGTTGGGTCAGCCACCGACGCCTGATGCCGCGGTACCACGGATTCCGCTATCGCAGCGCCATGTTTTACCTGGATCTGGACGAACAGCAATTGCTGCTGGGCCTGTCTCCGTTACTCGGTGCTACTCGGCTGGCACCGCTGTGCTGGCGAGAAACCGATTACCTGCCAGCCTGGACTCGTCGCGGCATACCTTTGAAAGACGCGGTGCGCGAAGTGGTGGCCAAGGCCTTGGGCCAGGCGCCGTGCGGCCCCATTCATTTGCTGACCCAGCCGCGCAGTTGGGGGATTTCTTTCAATCCGGTGAGCTTCTACTTTTGCCACGACAGCGATGGCCTCCTGGCAGCGATTGTGCTGGAGGTGCGTAACACACCTTGGCGTGAGCGCTTTCACTATGTGCTGTCGGTGCTGCCCGGTCAGCCGCGACAATTCTCGGTCAGCAAGCAATTCCATGTCTCGCCGTTCTTGCCGATGGACATGCAATACCACATGCGCTTCCACATCGATGGCGCGCACGTGCGCATCCACATGGAAAACCACCGCGAAGAACAGAAAGTCTTCGAGGCCGACCTGGCGCTGCAGCGCAAGCCGCTGGATGCCGCTGCATTGAGACGACACGTACTGGCCTTCCCCTGGATGAGCCTGCGTACCCTCAGTGCCATTTATTGGCAAGCCATGTGCCTGTTGCTCAAGCGCACCCCACTCTTTGCCCACACCACCCGTCAGAGCAGCCAAGACCTTGGCCATGACTTCCACGAGGAGCCCGAGCATGTCCGATCCAACTCTGAGCGTCAGTAAATCCTTTGGCTTGGCGCCGTTGTTCGGCGGCCTGGGCAGAAGCGCCGTGCTCTCCCAACTGCGCAACCTGCGCCAAGGACGTCTGCGCCTGATCTATCAGGGCCGACAGTGGCTGTTTGGCGATGCCGGCAGCACACTGCACGCCGAGGTCGAGATCTTCGACGAAGCAGCTTGGGGCATGGTGGCTGCCAACGGCTCGATCGGTGCCGGTGAAGCTTACATCCACGGCTACTGGCGAACGCCGGACCTGGCGGCGGTCACCCGACTCTTCGTCGCCAACCTGGAAGTGCTCGACGCCCTTGATGGCGGGTTGGCGCGCCTGGGTCGACCGGTCCTGCGCCTGCTGCATTGGTTCAATCGAAACAACAGGCAAGGCGCGCGGCGCAATATTCTCGCTCATTACGATTTGGGCAATGCCCTGTTCGAGCGGCTGCTGGACCCGACCATGATGTACTCGGCAGCAATGTTCGACAGTCTGGAGCAGAGCCTGGAGCAAGGCCAACTGAATAAACTCGAGCGTATCTGCGAGAAACTCGCGCTGAGCCCCGACGATCATCTGCTCGAGATCGGTACCGGATGGGGTAGCCTGGCGATCCATGCCGCGACCCGTCACGGGTGCCGGGTGACGACCACCACATTGTCCGAGGCGCAGTACGCCCATACCGTGCAGCGCGTCCGCGATCTTGGCCTGCAAGAACGCATTACCGTCCTGCGCGAGGATTACCGCGACCTGCGCGGACGCTTTGACAAACTGGTCTCGATCGAGATGATCGAGGCAGTGGGGCACCGCTATCTGCCGGTTTACTTCCGTCGGTGTGCATCGCTGCTCAAAGAAGACGGTTTGATGCTGTTGCAGGCCATCACCATTCGCGACCAGCGTTATGAACAGGCCCAGCGCTCGGTGGATTTCATTCAGCGCCATATCTTTCCCGGCGGTGCCCTGCCCTCCTTGAGCGTCATGCTGCAGACCGCCAGTTGCCATACCACGTTGAACCTGGTGCACATGGAGGACTTCGGACAGGACTATGCGCGGACTCTGCAGCACTGGCGCGACAACTTGCGCCAGTCGCGCACCGCGTTGCTTGAGCTGGGCTATGACGAAACATTTCAACGCCTCTGGGAGTTCTACCTGTGTTATTGCCAGGGCGGTTTCGAGGAGCGCGCAATTGGCGTCGCGCAACTGCTCTGGGCAGCCCCGGCCGCACGTCGAGCTTCGCTGCCGGGTGCCTGATGAGCCGGGCCTGGTTGATCGGCAACGCACTGTGGATGCAAGCCGCGTGGTGGGCTTGCGTGCTGAGCGAGCGGCATCCCTGGCTGCTGCTCCCGGTGGCGGCAGGTTTGTTGGTGCATGTGGCTGCTTGCCCGCGGCCGCGCGAGGAAGCAACCACGCTGGTCTGTGTGGCAATGGCAGGCTGCGCACTGGATGCCGGCCTGGGTGCGCTGGGCGTTTTCGATTTTGCCCAGCGCCCCTTACCTCTATGGCTGGCGGTACTGTGGCTGGTGCTGGCCAGTGGACTTCGCCATAGCCTGACCTGGGCTCGACATCCCATCTGGTACGGCGCGCTACTGGGCATGTGCGGCGGTCCCCCGGCTTACATCGCCGGCGCATCGTTGGCGGGTGTCGGTCTGCCTTGGGGCACTTTGGGCACAGTCCTGCTGCTCGCGCCGCTTTGGGCTGTATGGATGCCGCTTATCCTGCGACTGGCGGCTCGGCGCTGATCTTTCCAATGGGCGAATAGCGCCTGCTCGGCTCGGCCATCGTGGGTTCAGGGAGTTGACGCCGGCTGGCGACGAAAGAACAGGATCACCTGTCCCAACTCGACGCCAAGCTTGCTCATAGTCGTGCGATTGATGATTGTGTCTTCGTCCATCAGGTACATCCAGTCGTCCATATCCACTTCCCAATGCCGGCCGTCAACCGGCAGGTCAAGGCGGTAGCGCCAGTGCAGCGCGTTGCCCGCGATCTCGCCGCTGGCCTCTCCAACGACATCGTCCGCACGGCCACGCCAACGCCCGGAACCGGTCGGTTCCAGCGTCCAGGTACGCCGCTGACGCGTGCCATCGCTGTAGAGAAATCGCTCGTCGAGGATCAATTGTTGTCCTTCGACGCGACTTTCAATCTGGACATGGAAACGTTTGACCACCTCGCCCGAGCGATTCTGGAACAACCCCCAAGCCTGTACCGGCCGGGAGAAAAAGGCCACCAGATCCAGGGCGGGTCGCTCCTTCGCGTAGTGGTCCACGCCAACGTTGTTACAGCTGACCAGCAACAGGCTAACGAGCAGTACCGCTAATCGACGCATCTCAACCTCCTCACTCCGCCGGCCCGGCCATCCCCAGCAGGCGTTGACGCAGTTCTTTGTCCCGAGTACGCGGGTCCAGCCAAATGTCGAAGAAGGCACGGGCGAATGCAGGGTCCTCGACCCGCCGGCGCAGTTGGCCGTCGACGAAGAAAGTGCAGCCTTTACCCGGATGGTAAAGCCCGGTAATGCGCATTCCCGGCCGAACATCGACGAAGGCATCACGCATTTCACTGGACCAGCGTTGGAGTGTGGGCTCATCTGGACGAGCCTTTGCCATGCGACGCATTTCCTTGAGGCTGGCCTCAACCAGTGCGTCCCGGGAAAGGGCACGGTGATAAACCAGTTCGAGTGCAAAAGGCTGGTCCCAGGTCATCGGCATCCCTGGGCTCCACAAACGCGCTGTGTAGAGACTCACGCCGAACCAGGTAAAGTCGCCGCTGCCCAACAGACGCCCGTCTGGCAGTGCGGGACGCCAATCCGCCCAGCAAGGTACCGCCAGCAACAACGCGAACAGCCAGCATCTCGACAGACGATGTCCAAAGCAACGCTTGGAATCAGCCACGTTCATGATCGTCTCGGCCTTTTGTAAATTCTATACAAAAATAGCTTAATGTATAGTTTTTACGCCATCAGGACCGATCTTGTACAACTTTTTTACGCCATGCGCGGTGATTCCTGATGAGCGTCGATGGAGCGACGCTCATCACCGCCAAGGTCAGCTTCTAGTCCTCGCGATACAGAATCATGCCTGCGTGATACAAAATCCCCTCCCGGAACTCGCCATCAGCGGTAAACCCGGTGTCATCGACGTATTCAATGTGGTCACCTTCCAGCCAATATCTTCCCTGGTAGGCGCTCGCTGTCTTGCCTCGCGCCTCATCATATCGGCCGCCTGGCAATAGCTCATGGCGAATATGCCCATCTGCCGTAACCCACATGCCGACGTATTTGTCTTGATCTGCGGACTTTTTGACCGTCATTTTCTTTTCCTCCAGTCTCGCCACATTAATAGGGGCTGGCGGTTGGCCGGACAATCAGCTCACTGACATCAACGTCGGCAGGTTGCTCGATGGCATAGGCAATAGCACGGGCGATGGCCTGGGCAGGCAGTGCGATCTTACGAAACTCACGCATCTCGGCCCGTCCACCTTCGTCTGAGATGCTCTCGGCCAATTCCGATTCGGTGACCCCCGGCGAAATAACGGTGACACGAATGTCTCCACCGACCTCCTGACGCAGTCCTTCTGAAATGGCCCGTACCGCAAATTTCGTCGCGCAGTAAACAGAGGCTGTCGGACTGACTGTGTATGCACCGATAGACGCTATATTGATGAACTGACCGGATTTCTGCTTCTGCATCAGAGGCAGGCCTGCTGCAATACCATGCAGGACGCCGCGAATGTTGACGTCGATCATCTGGTCCCATTCAGCGACCTTCAGCGCTTCAAGCTTCGACAGAGGCATTACACCGGCGTTATTGACGATCACATCGACGCGACCATGGAGGCTGACGGCAAAATCCACAAACGCTTGCACGTCAGACCGGCTGGTGACATCAACCGCCTTGAATTGGGCGCTCCCGCCCGCGGCATTGATCTCACGGCAGAGGCTTTCGAGGCGATCCGTGCGACGTGCACCCAGCACGACGTGTGCCCCCTTGCCAGCTAAAAGACGCGCGGCCGCCTCGCCAATACCGCTGCTGGCGCCAGTGATCACCACTACTTTTTCCGAAATGTTCGACATGATCCCTATCCTTTACTGAGTGCTTGATGACGCGAGAGGTGCCTCGCTACGTGTTCAGATTAGGGATAAAGGTGTGCAGCGAGTTAGTCAGATCCTTCTGACAACTTGCCTGATCCTGCGGGAGTGCGATCAAGCGTGGTTTTCCAGACTGGAAGCGGCAGACGACATCCATCGGCAAAAGAAAGGGAGGGCATCCATTGCCCTCCCCGCCTCGGTTAACGCTGACTGGACTTCACCTCAAGTAGCCAGAATGAAGTCTGAGGCAGTGATGGTTGTCGCATCGGCCACACCGACCAGGCGGATGGTTTCAGCGCCTCCTGCGGAGCTGAGCAGGGTATCCGCACCGACATCGGTGATGATGACAGTGCTGGCAAAGGTCGCAGCCGTGACACCGAATGCGGAAATATCGAGCAGATCCTGGCCCCCCGCCGCGTTGGCATCGAAGCCGATGATCTGGTCGGCCCCGAAGCCCGCCGCGAACAGGAAGACGTCGTTGCCAACGCTGGCGACCATCACATCGTCGCCGGCACCGCCAGTGACCCTATCGTTGCCCACTCCGCCATCGATAAAGTCATTGCCGATACCGCCCAGCAATGTGTCGTTACCGATACCACCATTGAGGGTGTCGCTGCCATCGCCGCCCTGGAGCAGATCGTTGCCGGTACCGCCATCCAGCACGTCATTACCCAGCCCACCCAGCAACGTGTCGTTGCCTGCGTCACCATTCAAGGCATCGTTTCCGTCACCACCGTCGAGGCCATCATCGCCGATACCGCCGTTCAGGGTATCGGTGCCTATGCCACCCAACAGCTGATCGTTGCCGATGTCACCATTGAGCGTGTCGTTACCTGCGTTGCCGGTAAGGATGTCGTTGCCGCTGTTGCCGTTGAGGGTGTCATTACCTGCCCCGCCGACGATGTTATTGTTCAGCCCGTTACCGTTACCGACGAAGTTGTTGACTCCGGTGTAAGCCAGGTTCTCGACATTATTACCAAGCACGTAGCTGGCCAGCGTCGTCTGCACGCTATCCGTACCGCCACCCGCCACCTCGAACACCCCATCAGCGACCACATCGACGATGTAGGTGTCGTTGCCAGCGCCCCCTGCCATCTGGTCAGCACCCGCACCGCCATCAAGGATGTCGTTACCCACCCCGCCGGTCAGGGTGTTAGCCAGCGCATTGCCCGTACCGGTGAAGTTACCTGTCCCCGTATAGGTCAGGTTCTCGACGTTGGCCCCGAGCAGGTAGCTGGCCAGGCTGGTTTGCACCAGATCGGTACCACCGCCCAGCGCTTCGGTGACGCTGTCACCGACATTGTCCACCACGAAGGTGTCGTTGCCGGCACCGCCGTTCATGGCATCCGCGCCAAGCCCGCCGTTGAGGGTGTCGTTGCCGTCCCCGCCACTGAGGACGTCATTACCAACCCCGCCAGTGATGATGTTGGCCAGCGCATTACCGGTACCGGTAAAGCTGCCCGCACCGGTATAGGCCAGATTCTCGAGGTTGGCACCCAGCACGTAGCTGGCCAGGCTGGTTTGCACCAGATCGGTACCGCCCAAGGCAATCTCAGTGACAACGTCGCCGACATTGTCCACCACGAAGGTGTCGTTGCCGAGACCGCCATTCATGGCATCCGCGCCGAGGCCACCGTTGAGAAGGTCGTCGCCGATATCGCCGTTGAGGATATCGTTGTCGTCTCCGCCGTTGAGGATGTCATTGCCGAGGCCACCTAGCAGTTGGTCATTACCGGCCAGGCCATTGAGCGTATCGTTGCCGCTCAGGCCATTAAGCACATCGGCACCCGCGCCACCGGTGAGAGTGTCAGCGAGAAGTGTACCCACCAACACCACGCCAGCCGGCACCGTAACGGCAGCGGTTGCCGCCGAGGTCAGCGTCTCCAGCGTGCCGAAGGCATCGGTATAGCGCACGATCACCCGCAGTTGCAGATTGCCCTGCGCAGCACCCGGGGTGAAGGTCGCAGCGGTCGCGCCGTTAATGTCGGTGAAGGAAGCGCCAGTACCTTGCTGCCATTGGAAGCTGAAGGTGCCCAGCCCATCCTCATCGGCAATCCCGGCAGTCAGCGCGGTCAACACCTGTCCTTGATCCGGTGTCGTATCGCTGATCAGCAACGCACCGGTGGGTGCATCGTTGACGTTGGCGACCGGGTCCGAAGGGTCGGACGCCACGCTCTCGGATACACCAAAGTCATCCACGTAACTGACCACCACCCGCACCTGGTCGCCGGCCTGGTCCTGGCCAAGCGTGAACGTGCTACTGGTGGCTCCGACGATGTCGACGAAGCTGACCCCGTTGGTCGCCTGCCACTGGTAGGTGAACTGCGGATTGCTGAGGCCATCCAGATCGATGATGCTCGATGGGTCAGCCGTCAACACTTGGTCCTCTACCAAAAGCCCGGTGACCGTCGGCCCCGCGGTGGGTGCGCTGTTCGCCGACGAGTCGACGATTTCCAGCGTGCCCTTGGCATCCTGATACACCGCCCGGACGCGAATGTTCAGACCCGCCACATCGTCCGTCACCCGGTAGGTGGTCCCGGTCGCCCGCGAGGCTTCGCCGGCGGCAACAACGGTGATGTCCTCATAGATCCCCGTGCCTGGAATGTTTTCCACCTGCCAGTAGTAAGCCACCGCTCCGGACAACGTACCGGTCGGATTGGCCCCGCTTACGTTGTCCGCATCGTGTACGGCACGACCACTGACGCGCAGCAACTGGCCGGCCACAGGCGTGTCGTCACGCAGACCGGTAGCATCATCGAGAATCGCCAGATGACCCGATGGCCCCTCGTTCAAGGCAGTACCAACGCCGGATGACTGCGCCAGGTCAGAGAATTGCAGACGCTCGATGCCCGTCAAGCGATCGACACCATCACGCCCCGCCACCAGATCCGTCACGATGACGGTATTGCCCTCGACAGAAACGATGTATTCCGTCG
Source organism: Pseudomonas sp. Sample_10 (assembly GCF_004321495.1). Taxonomy (NCBI): domain Bacteria; kingdom Pseudomonadati; phylum Pseudomonadota; class Gammaproteobacteria; order Pseudomonadales; family Pseudomonadaceae; genus Pseudomonas; species Pseudomonas sp. Sample_10. Next base: position 25,788 of record NZ_RCOE01000108.1, on the reverse strand, counting down.
AATTACCGGAGAACACCGCAGTGTCGAAGCTGTCATCGCCCGTCAGAATCTCCCGCTTGATGATCAACTGACCCGGGTTGTACGTACCGTTGAGCATGAACGGAACCAGTGGCTCCATGCTGTCGAAGGTAGCGATTTCCGGTCCGGTACCATCGGCATTTGCCCGGACACTGATGCGTACGTTGAGCCACTTGTCACCGTCGATGATGTCGTCGCCACCGCGACCTTCGATAAGGTCGCTGCCGCTGCCACCGAGGATGATGTTGCCGCCATCGAAGAACGTCGCTCCGGCCGGCAGCACATCCGCCAGGCCGTCGATCAGGTTGATGTTGGTCAGCACACTGCCGGTTGCACCTGCACCCGGTAACGATGCGGCATCTTCATTGTCGCCGCGCAGGAAGTCACCGTGCGATGAACCCGACAGACCTTCCATGATGTCGAAACGCACCAGTGCCGAAGCACCCGAGCCCGGAACCGGCGGCACATCGAAAAAGCGGTCGCTGTAATCGATGCTCACGCCCTGGGCGAGCCCCTTGAAGGTTGCCCAGTCAAAGCCCGAGCCACCGATATAGCGGTCACCAAAGCCGAGACTGCCGACCATGATGTCGTCGCCGCCTTCACCGTTGAACTTGTCGTTCTCGTTGCCACCGATGAAGACATCGTTGCCGATGATCGGGTCGTTGCCCAGCGGATCGAAGTTGTCGCCAGGCGCACCGTCGGAGGTGCCCTTCTCGATCCAGTCGTCGCCTTCGTTACCCATGTCCTGTTCGTTGGCCTTGCTGCCCAGGATAAAGTCATTGCCCTGTCCACCAATGGCCTCGGAGGCGTCCTCACCGGTCACGATGAAGTCATTGCCGAACCCGCCGATGATCAGGTTGATGCCGTTACCACCGTGCAGCACGTCGTTGCCGTCGCCACCCTGGATGTTATCGTCGCCGCCCATATCGCTGATGATGTCGTCACCGGCACCACCGCGCAGCTGGTCGTTGCCGTCACCGCCTTCGATGCGGTCGTTGCCGCCGTCACCCCAGACGGTGTCATCGCCTTCACTCGCGATGAGGATGTCTGCATCGTTGGTACCGCCCAGCACGATGTGTTGGTCACCGGTGTACTTGATGTAGTTGGCATCCGGCCCCGCGGTCAGCGGGTTGTCGCGGAACACCACCTGCTGGCCGTTCTCGTCCAGCGGGTCGGCATTGCCCAGGCCATCGTTGTACTGCTTGGACTGATCCCTCTCCAGATAGAAGCCCGGGTCCGAGAACACCAGGCCCGGCAAGTGCGTGGCCGAAGTGTTGGCCATGATCAGCTTGGCGAACGAGTTGCTTTCCAGCTCGGCATTCATCGACAGGCCAGAGGTGCGCTCCAGGTAGTAGAAGCGGTCGCCGTCCTGCAGTTTCTCCATTTGATTTTCGAACACAAAGTTGAAGGTCGAGCCGAGCATGCCGCCAAACGGCGTTTTCTCTTCGGCCAGGCCACCAATCCATAGATCGATGGCGTCGACCCCTGTGATCGTCACACCCTTCAGATCGTCGGCAGTCCCCAGCACCCCGTCTTTGCCCGCCCGCGTTACGTTGGCCCAGGTACCGGTGCCGTTGAGGAAGTCCAGGCGATCGGATGGCTCGTTGATCCCGCCATCGCCGAACACCAACAACATCGCCGCGGCACGCTTGCCTTCGAGCGTAGTCGCCCCCGTGATCGTGCTGTGCGTACCATAAGCCGCGATGAAGTTGATCAACGACTCCGGATGCTTGAGGTGCTGCACCAGGTCGACCCAGCTGCTGTACGGCTTGAGTTGGGTATCTCCGGTCTGGTTGTAGATGTCGCGGCGAATCGCATTGAGCGAGGGAATCCCCACGTCGCGACCACGGGCGATGTTGATCGCCGGCAGGTCAAGAGGCAGGCCCAGCAGGTTGTTGCGCAGTGCCTCGGTGACGAACTCGTCGATTTCGTTACCGGCTTGCCGAGTTACCCCGCGCACGATCGCACTGGTCGCATCCTCCGGCGTCACGCCACTGGCGGCATAGGCCAACGGGTTGAGGAATGCCGCGATCAAGCCCAGTTGCTGATCGGGATCAGCACTGCTCGGATCGCCAATCACGTCAAAATTGACGTCGTAGCGATCGACAGTCTCGGTCAGCATCGAGTGACCAAACCGGTACACGGTGTGGGCGAACTCGGCGACGATCGAGGCATCGAGGTCGACGTCATAGACCTGGGTCGGTGCGAAGAACAGGTCAACGCGAGGTTGGATGGTCCGCGCAAACTCCTCGAACACCAGGTGCTGATACTGCATCTCGGTGCCGAACTTGGCCGCCTGGAACAGGCGCTCGCCATTCCACACCAACGCATCGATCTCGGCCTGGTTGACCGGCAAGGCAGCAACCGGCGAGAGCAGCCACTCGTTGAGGAAGGCCACGTCATTGGAATCGAGCACGGTGTCCTTGGTCTGCGCAACCAATCGATTGTGCTCGGCGTGGAAGATCGCATGCACCGCGGTCAGACCGATGTTCTCGTTGACCCGGCCATCACCGGCGATGTAGTGAGCGTCAAGCAGTTCGTTGTCGTAGGTCAGGTTGTTGCCGCCCGGGCCAACGGGCTGCGCGTTACCGACATCGACATCGCCATCCGCCTGCAGAACCCCGCCGACGACAACCGGCACAGCGTTATGGGCGATGTCGTTGAGGAAGGCATGGCCCGTGCGTACCGCGTTCACCAGGCTTATCGGGTTGGCCGGATTGCCTTCGACGAGGGTCGTGACGTCATCGGCGTTGCCGGCGATACCGTCCAGCCCGTTGTTGAGCCGAATGACAACTTGCGGAAAGCCGTTCGGCCCCTTGATGAAGTTGCCATAGGCGTCCGTCGCCAGCAGCGGGCTGCTGTCGATATCGGCGTCGGTGAGATCGACACCCAGCACATCACGTGCCTGCGCCTTGACCACTTTCCAGGTCGCCATGCCACCGATTTCGCTGTCGTCTCCAGTACCAAACTTGCCGTCCGGCCCAAGGTCACGGTTGGTGATGAGGTTGCCGGTCGCTTTGGGGCCATCCTCCGTCATCACGTATCCGCGCAGGAATACCTGGTGCGAGGGATGCGAGCTGTAGGTCTGGTTCTGGTCCACGAACGGCGTGGTGGTGTTGGTGTGTTCACGGACATCGTCGGCCGTGCCCAGCACGCCGTCCGCCCCTGGCTGGTTGGTCGCGCGGGTCAACACCATGAAATTGGTGTTGCCGCCCGGTACATACAGCGGATCGTCCGGCTGCAGCGGGATGAACACAGTGCCTGAACCGCCTTTGGTCAACAGGTCCAGGCCATGGTCGAAGAACTGCCCGAAGAAGGTCATCCAGGCGTTGAACGGCGCGGACAATCCCGCATCCGCCGCGGTGTTCTCAAACAGGTACACATCGTGGTCGTCGCCGGTACCGAACTGGCCATCCATGCCAGGGCTGGCGACGATCCGTACCCCCTCCTTGAGCACGTCGTCGTTGCCGCTACCGGTTACGCCAAAGTCGAGATGACCGTTGGCCCCCGGGTCATAAGCCGTGGCATAGGCCGCCGGGTTGTTCGATGTCTGGTCGACGATCAGGTTACTGATGGTGCGCGGCTGCGAGTCAAACACAAAGCCGCTGGTTTGCTGATAAGACGATCCCGGAATGGCCGGCGAGCCGGGGCCAAAGAAACCGGCAGGTACACCTTCTGCCGGATTGAAGACCGGATCGCTCAGGCGCGGGAAGAGGTTATCGGCAGCACCGTACTCGGTATGGTTGTTGCCGTTCAGGTTCAGCAGGTTGTTGTTCGACCCATCGACCGCACGCAGGCCCAACGGCGCGCGGATGTTCGGGATCAGCGAGAGCATGTCCTGGCCGGCCGCGTCAGCCTCGGCAATCTTGATCTGATCGAGGATGAAGTTGAGGTCGGAGCGGACCATGTGAAGGCCCTCGCCACCGGCCGTGGCATCGGCCACTGGTGTAGGCGACGTCGGTACGACCGGCGCGCCGGGAACGACCACGGCCGTCGGCTGCGAGAACACCACTTCAGTAGTGCCATGCCCATCCTGGTAGATTGCCTTGACCCGCAACGATAACCCGGCAAGGTCGGGCGAGACCTTGAACGTGGTGCCGTCGGCACTCTGGAACGCCAGGTCGCCGGCCGGCAACAAGATGATGTCCTCGAAAACGCCGCTGCCTGGATCCGCCTCGAATTGCCAGTAGTAGGACACCGAGGAGTTGTTGAGGCTGCCACCAATATTGTCGGCGTCGCTCACCCCGGCCACGCTGACCGTCAGCACGTCGCCCACCGTGATCGCCCCGCCGTTTGCGTCGGCGATGTTCGGTCTGCCAACCGGTTGCGCATTGAGCCCCGGCAGCAGCACTTGCTGGGTATCGGAGAACTGCAGGCGTTCGATATGCAGGAGGGTATCGGTGCCGTCGCGCCCTGCTACGGTATCGGCCACCGTCCAGACATCGTCCGCTGTATTGAGCGTACCGCGGGTGTCGCGCGTCACCACATACTCGGACTGCTGCCCGGAGAAAATCGCGGTGTCGTAGGCGGCTCCGCCTGTCGAGGTACCGGGCAGGATTTCCCGCACGGCCTTGAGCTGACCCGGGTTATAGGTACCGTCCATCATGAACGGGATCATCTCGACCATGCTGTCGAAGGAGGCGATCTCAGGGCCGCTATGGTTGGTGTCGTCAGGGGCATAAACCGCAATCCTGACGTTAAGCCATTTGTCGCCGTCGAGCAGGTCATCACCACCGCGACCCTCGATCAGGTCGCTGCCATCGCCACCCAGGATGATATTGCCCGTGGCAAAGCCGGTGGTCGGCAAACCGGCGTCGGCCAGGAACTGCTCCAGCCCGCGGATCAACGCCACATTGGTCAGCGCACTGCCCGTCGTACCACCGTGGTCAACGATGGTGACCGCATCAACATTATCGCCCTTGAGCACATCGCCGAATTTCGAACCGGACAAGCCTTCGACCTCGGCAAACCGGTCGAGGATCGAGGCCGGCGATGCGCCGACCGGGTTGAACGGCCCGTTGTTTTGATTTGGCGCGTTACCGTGTGGCTGCGCTAGCGCGGCCATGGTCAGGTCGACGGTCACGCCGATCTTGTCATTCTTATGGGTCACCCAGTCGAAGCCCGACATACCGTCCATATTGTCCTGGGCATCGCTGCCGACGAAGATGTCATCGCCCCCCTCGCCGATCATTTCGTCGAAGCCAGCGCCACCGATAAAGATGTCGTTGCCGATCACATCATCGTTGGCCAACGGCGAGGCGTTATCGCCAGGTGCACCGTCCTGGGTGCCCTTCTCGATCCAGTCGTCACCTTCGTTGCCGGTCGGTGGCAAGTTGGTCTTGGCACCAAGGATGAAGTCGTCGCCCTGGCCGCCGAAGGTGGTGCTGATGTCTTCGGTGGTGACGATGAAGTCCTGGCCATCGCCACCCAGGATCAGGTTGCCCCCGGCCAGCATGCTGCCGGCGATGATCACGTCGTTACCGGCGTTGCCTTCCAGACGGTTGTCACCGAACGAATCGGTGATGATGTCATCACCGGCGCCGCCCAGGACCGCGTCGTTGCCGGCGCCGCCTTCCAGGCGGTCGTTGCCGCCGTCACCGTAAAGCGTGTCATCGCCTTCACTGGAGATGATGATGTCATCGCCGGCGGTGCCCCCCAATACCACATGGTCCGCACCGTTGTACTGCAGGAAATTGCTGTCTGCCCCCTGCGTGTCGGGGTTGTCGCGAACCACCAGCTTGACGATTTCCACGCCGTTGATCATCAGGCCGCCCGTCGGGTCGGCTTGGCCGTCCGCACCCAGGCCAGTGAACTGATTGGCCTGATTCACTTCGAGGGTGAACGTTGGCGTCAGGAACACGGTGTTCGACAGATGGGTAACATCGCTGTTGAGCATGATCAACTTGGCAAAGGAGTTGTTCTCCAATTCGGTGCCGAAGTTCAGGCCTGCAACGCGCGACAGATAGTAGAACCGGTCGCCGTTCTGCAACGCCTCCATCTGGGTTTCAAACACGAAGTTGAAGGTAGAGCCGAGCATGCCGCCAAACGGCATCTTCTGCTCGGCGAGACCACCGACCCAGAAGTCGATGTCGTCGACACCGGTGGTGGTCACACCGTTGACCATGGCGTAGATGCCCGAACTGTTGAGAAAATCCAGGCGATCCGCTTCAGTGGCGGTAAAGGTACGCTCATCGGCAGTACCGGCGTTGATGACCGCGCTGCCGCCAAACACCAGGGCCGCGGCGATCGCACGCATCTCGACCAGCGTATCGACATCGGCCGCCGTCAAGGCCCCGTGGGTGCCGAAGGCTGCGATGAAATTGACCAACGATTCAGGGTGCTTGAGGTTATTGGCCAGATCCGCCCAGCTGATGTACGGCTTGAGCTGGCTGTCGCCCGTCATTTCGTAGAATTCACGCCGCGCCTCGTTCAACGTCGGAATGCCTGTGTCGCGACCGCGCGCCAGGTTCAGGGCCGGCAAATCGAGCGGCAGCCCCAGCAGGTTGTTGCGCAAGGCTTCGGTGACGAATTCGTCGATTTCGTTGCCCAGTTGGCGGGTCACACCGCGAATGATCGCGCCTGCCGCTTCGTCCGCCGTCGCGCCACTGCCCGCGAAGGCGAGCGGGTTGAGGAAGGCCGCGATCAGGCCCATTTGCGAGTCCGGGTTGTCAGGGTCAGTGAGCAGCGGATTGAACTCGGGGTCGAAGCGATCGACCGTCTCGGTCAACATCGAGTGACCAAAGCGGTACACCACGTGGGCGAACTCGGCGAGGATGGCCGGATTGATCGAGGTGTCATAGCCGTTGGGTGCGAGGAATTCATCGATCTGCGGCTGGACGGTCCGCGCAAACTCTTCGAAAACCAGGTGCTGATACTGCATCTCGGTGCCGAACTTGGCGGCCTGGAACAGGCGCTCGCCGTCCCACACCAACGCTGCGATTTCGGCAAGCGAAGCCGGCATTGCGGCGACGTCATCCACCAACCACTCATTGAGGAACGCCAGATCGCCCGCGGCCAATATGGTTTGCTTGGATTGCTCGACCAGGCGGTTGTGTTCCGAGTGGAACACATGGTGTACAGCCGTCAGGCCGATGTTCTCGTTGACCCGGCCGTCGCCGGCAATGTAGTGGGCATCGAGCAATTCGTTGTCATAGGTCAGGTTGTTGCCACCTGGGCCAGCGGGCTGCGCGTTGCCGACATCGGTGTCGCCGTCCGCCTGCAAATTCCCACCGACCACGACCGGCGCGGCATTGTGGGCGATGTCGTCGAGGAAGGCATGCCCGGTGCTCACGGCGCTGGCCAGACTGATCGGCGCATCCCGGTTGCCTTCGACCAGTTGAGTAACGTCATCAGCTGTTCCGGCGATACCGTCGGCACCGTTACTGACGCGCATCACCACCTGCGGCATGCCGCTCGGCCCGCGAATGAAATTGCCATATGCATCGGTCGCCAACAGCGGCACGCTGTGCACATCAGCATCGGTGAGGTTGATCCCGAGAATGTCACGGGCCTGGGCTTTGACCACTGCCCAGGTCGCCATGCCACCACTCGCGCCGTCGCCATCATCGGCCGTGCCGAACTTGCCATCGGCGCCGAGATCGCGGTTGGTAATCAAGCGCCCCGTGGCAACCGGCTCGCCAGCCGCATTGAGCATGTATTCACGCAGAAACACCTGATGCGACGGGTGCGAGCTGTACGTCTGGCTCTGATCAACGAACGGCGAGGTGGTGTTGGGCTGCCCATCATCGGCCGTGCCGACGACACCGTCCACGCCGGCAGTACGCACGGCACGTGACAACACCATGAAGTTGGTTGGGCCGCCCGGTACATACAATGGATCATCGGGCTGCAGCGGGATAAAAACGATGTCGGTACTGCTCTTTGTAACCAGGTCCAGGCCGTGGTCGAAGAACTGGCCGAAAAAGGTCATCCACGAGTTGAAGCCGGCGGTCAGGCCGACGTCCGGCGACTCGTTGGGAATGAAGAACACTTCTTTGTCGTCGTCGGTACCGAACACGCCGTCCAGCCCGGGACTGATCACCGGGTCGGCGCCACCGTTGGCTGCAACGGCGGCCGGGTTGTTGGCGGTCTGGTCGTTGATCAGGTTACTGATAATCCGTGGCTGCGCGTCAACTACCGTCCCGGTCCCGGCATAAGCCGCTCTGTAGGAGGCGTCCAGTAGACGCAGGAAGGAGTTGTCCGCAGCGCCAAATTCGGTTTGCCCGGCGACCAGGTTGTTGTAGCTGCCATCGACGGTACGCAGGCCGAAAGGCACCTGACTGTTGGGTAGCAAATCACTGAGGCTGGTGCCGGCCGCATGCGCTTCCGCGATGAAGATTTGCTTGAGGATGAACTCCAGATCCGACTTGTTGAAATTGGCCATTTCGATTGCCCTCGATCTATATGGGAAAGGCTCGGGACGAAGAAATCCGCCCGCGCCAAGTCACGTGCTGGCTTGCGCAGTTCTTTGTTTCAGTGTTTGGCGAGAGCAGGCATGGAACAGGCAAAGCCGTTCTCTGCGCCGGTGAATGCGCGCCTGGAATTCGCGTTTTCAATTGCTCGCTGAGTAATCAGCCAGAGCGATTCCGAGCCGTTGGTGGCCCATGGAATCTGGAAGTCGAAGCGAACTTCCGGAGTAGCTCCGTGACTGCGAGGTAGAACGAGATGCTCGACATGCTGTGCTCCTTCAAGAAACACCGTGGCCTGCGTTGCCAAAGCGATGGCAGGCTTCAGGAGGGCGTCTCCCCAACCATGACTAAAGTTCCATAGCAACTAGCTGTCAATATTTCGGCACAAAAAAAGATCACCCAAATTTGGGTACTCAACTAATTGTTCTTAAAGGATATATAGAAATTCAAGATTATCTGTAGAGCGAAATGTTATTTAAAACTGTATCGCTAGAGAAACAAACGCCACCTACGCTCCAAGGCAGAAGGAAAATATTTTTTGAACTTTTTCGAGAGCGCTACAACTTGCGTCGATGAGCCGACCATGCCCCTACATCTAGGGGCCGGCACAACACTTGCACAAGCTGCCTTGCCTCATCGCAAACCGGATTTCGGAGAGGGATTATCAACATGCAGAAGCAGTCGAACGTCCGCTCCGAACTTGCCGCCGCGATTTTTCGCCTGCGCCGCAGTTTTTATTCGCTGGCCGCGTTCAGCGGCGTGATAAACGTCATGATGTTGACGCCAGCCGTGTACATGCTCCAGGTCTATGATCGGGCACTGGTCAGTCGAAACGTCACCACTTTGACGATGTTGACGTTGTTGGTGATCGGGCTGTTCCTGCTGATGTCCACGCTGGAACTGGTCCGCACCCGAGTGCTGATCCGGGTCGGCAATTGCCTGGACATGGACCTCAACCGACGCGTTTTCACCGCCGCATTCGAGCGTAATCTGAATCGCGCCGGAGGCAATCCAGCCCAGGCCCTGCAAGATCTCTCACAGGTTCGACAGTTCATCACCGGCAATGCCCTGTTCGCTTTCTTCGATGCACCGTGGACGCCGATCTATTTGCTGGTTGCCTACCTGATCCACCCACTGCTTGGACTGGTCACCCTGATCGGATCACTGATTCTGGTGGGCCTGGCCTATCTCACCGAAAAGGCGACGCAGAAACCCCTGGCCGAAGCCAATCATGCCGCCCTCTCTTCCGCCTGCTACGCCAACAACAACCTGCGTAACGCTGAAGTCATCGAGGCCATGGGCATGCTGCCGTCGATTGGCAAACGCTGGTACCAAAGCCATTTGCGCATCCTGGAAATGCAGACCCTGGCCTCCGATCGCGCCGCGCTGATCAGCAGCATCGGGCGCTTCGTGCGCATCACCTTGCAGTCACTGATCCTCGGCGCGGGCGCGCTGCTGGCCATCGAAGGCAAGATTACCCCCGGGATGATGATTGCCTGCTCGATCCTCACCGGCCGCGCACTGGCCCCGGTGGAACAAGTCATCGCGTCATGGAAACAACTGCTCGGTTGCCGCTCGGCCTGGAGCCGGCTCAACGAGATGCTGGAAGACTTTCCGCGCCGACCACCCAGCATGCCGCTGCAGCGTCCGCTGGGCATGCTCGGGGTGGAGAATGTGTATGCAGGCTCACCCGGTACCAGCAACACGATTTTGCGCGGGGTAAGTTTCAACCTTTCGCCGGGCGAAAGCCTCGGGGTTATCGGCCCATCCGCCTCGGGAAAATCCACCCTCGCCCGCTTGCTGGTCGGCGTCTGGCCGACACAGGCCGGCAAAGTGCGCCTTGACGGCGCGGACATATTCACCTGGAACAAGGGCGAACTCGGACCCTGGCTCGGCTACCTGCCACAGGACGTGGAACTGTTCGAAGGCACCATCGCCGAAAACATTGCGCGCTTTGGCGAAGTGGACAGCGACGCGGTCATCCAGGCCGCGAGGACGACAGGGGTGCACGAGATGATCCTGCGTTTTGCGCAGGGTTATGAGACCCGCCTGGGTACCGATGGCAGCCCCCTTTCCGGCGGCCAGAAACAGCGCATCGCCCTGGCCCGCGCGCTGTACGGAGAGCCCAATCTGATTGTGCTGGACGAGCCGAACGCCAACCTCGACGACGTCGGCGAAAAGGCTCTGGTCGATGCCCTGGGCCAGCTCAAGAAGCGCGGTGCCACCGTCATTCTGATTTCCCACCGCCCGAACGTACTCTGCGCCGTCGATAAGGTGCTGATGCTGCGCGATGGCGGCGTGCAGATGCTGGGCACACGGGACGAAGTATTCGCAGCGCTGCGCAAGGCCAGTGTGATGCCTGCAGGCGCATCGACTCCGCTGGCCTCCGTTAAAGCACGGGAGTGACCCGATCATGCAGATGAGCCCACACACGGACCTGATTCACGCCGATCCCAGAAACGAGGTCGATCTGGACGTCGGCAAACCCCTGCGCCGGGGCATGTGGCTGGTGCTGGCCGGCTTCGGCGGTTTCCTCCTGTGGTCCTGGCTGGCGCCGTTGGATGCCGGCGTGGTTGCGACAGGCACGGTAAAAGTCACCAGCAACCGTAAAGCCGTACAACATCTGAGCGGTGGCACGGTGGAAGCCATTTTTGTCCGCGAAGGCGATGCCGTGAAACAAGGCCAGGAAGTCGTCCGCCTCGACTCACTGCGCGCCGTTGCCGAACAGGGTGCCGTAAGCGCCCAGTACATCGTCAGCAAGACCGTCGAAAACCGCCTGGAAGCGGAACGGGACGGGCGCGACGTGGTGACCTTCGATCCCGAATTGCTCAAGCGATTCGGCAATGACCCCCGTCTGGTCGCCGCCATGAATTTGCAACAGCGCTTGCTGGATACACGGCGCGCCGGCCTCGCTGGCGAAATCAGCATCCTCCAGGAAAACCTCGCGGCATCGGCAGTCCAGCTCAAGGGTCTGCAGCAGGTCTATGGCGCCCGCGCCTCGCAGATCAACTTCCTCAACCAGGAAATGCAAGGCACCCGCGTGCTGGCGGCCGAAGGCTATGTGCCGCGCAACCGCCTGCTCGAACTGGAACGCAGCAACGCCGACCTCTCCGCAGGCCAGGCGGAAAACCTGAACAACATCGCTCGCATACGCAGTCAGACCACCGAAATCAAACTGCGCATCTTGCAGCGCCAGCATGATTACCAGAAGGAAGTCGAATCGCAGCTCACCGACACCGCCAAGGAAAACACCACCCTGGCCGACCGCTTGCGGGCGCTGGACTACGAGGTGAGTCACACGGTCATTCGCTCGCCCATCGATGGCATGGTGCAGTCACTGAGCATCGCAACCATCGGCGGGATCATTCAGCCGGGCTTCAAGATCATGGAAATCGTTCCGGGCAACGAACCCCTGCAAGTCGACGCGATGATTCCCGTCCAGGCCATCGACAAAATGGTTCCCGGCCTGGACGTGGACATCGCGTTTCCGGCTTTCAACCATGCCCAGACGCCCAATATTCCTGGCCGAGTAAAGACCGTTTCCGCCGACCGCCTGCTCGACGAGGAAAGCAAGCAACCGTTCTATCTGGCTCAGGTAGAAGTCACGCCCGATGGCATGAGTCTGCTGGGCAGCAATCACATTCGCCCGGGCATGCCCGCCAGCGTCACGATCAAGACTGGCGAGCGCAACTTGATGAGCTATCTTCTCAAACCGATGCTCGAACGTGTCGACAGCGCCTTCAAGGAACAATGAAATGGACCGTCATTGCCTGATTTTCTGCCTGCTGGGATTGTCACTCCCGGCCAGCGCCATGGACCTCAAACAAGCCTGGGATCTGCTGCAATACCAAGGCCCCGTCTACCGCGCCGCGGTGCATGAAAAAGAGGCCGGCCTGGAAAACCGCGCCATCGGCCAGGCCGGCCTGCTACCGCAGATCAGTGCCTCGGCCTACGACAACAAGGTCAACGGCACCCAGCGCCAGAGCGGTGTCGAACGGGATCTGGACTACGACTCCAAGGGCGCCAACGTGCGGTTGCGCCAACCGCTGTTCAACAAACAGAAAATGGCCGAGTACCGCCAGGGTCAGCAACGCGCCGACTACAGCGTCGCGGTGTTCGATGCCAAGAGCCAGGACGCGGCAGTACGCCTGGCCGAAAGCTACTTCGACGTGCTCCTGGCCAGCGAAACCATCGTGCTCGCCAAGTCCAAATTGAACGCCTTCGATGAGCAACTCGCCTCTGCGAAACGGCGTATGGAGCTGGGGGCCGGCACCATCACTGACATCGACGAGTCGATCGCTCGCCGCGACCTGGCCGAAGCCGAGCTGATCGAAGCGCAGGACAAGCTGATCAATGCGCGTCGCAAGCTTGAGGAGTTCATCGGAGAAACCCCTGAATCGCTGACCACGTTGCGTCCCGGCTTCGAAACGCCACCGCTGCTGCCGAGCAACCTTCAAGACTGGTTGATCAAGGCCCAGACCGACAGTCCGCTGATCCATGCGCGCAGGCACAGCAGCAACCTCGCCGAAGAAGAAGTGAAGCGTGCCCGGGCTGGTCACTGGCCGACACTGGATTTTGTGGCCGGCTACACCGCAGGCGACAGCCAATCAATCTCCGAGCTCAATCAACGCAACCGCTACGGCTCCATCGGGCTGGAAGTCAATTTCCCGCTGTACAACGGCGGCGGCACCAGCGCCCTGACACGCCAGGCCAGCGCAAACAGTTTCAAGGCCCTGGATGAACTCGACGCCACGCGACAGGAAGTGATCTCCGGAACCACCCGCGAGTTTGCCGGCATACACAGCGGCGCCAAGCGCATTCAAGCGCTGGAGCGGGCCGTGGAGTCCAACGAACGCTCACTGATGTCGACACGCAAAGGCTTCAAGGAAGGCGGTACCAACACCAACTCGGACGTCCTCAACGCCGAAGAGTTGCTGTACGTTGCACGCCACGATCTGTTCGAAGCGAAGTTGCGCTACCTGATGTCGCGTCTGCGCCTGGCTTCTTCGGTAGGCAGTCTGGGTGACGACGACATCAATCAAATCAACGACTACCTTGGTCCGGAACTGCTGGTCACCAACTAACGTTCAGCTGAGAGCCGGTCGAGGCAATTGAAAACCGACCGGCCTTGATGACCAGTCATTTTTGACATTCCCTTCTGTTGAAAAGCTTTCCCTTAACCGCATACAACCCCTGCAAATAGGTATTACTCTCTCGCAACCGCTGACTTTCTTGGATCCAAACACTGTCCAAAACAAGACAATTACCATTCGCACAAGTGGGGATCTACACCCAATAAGTTGGGGAATCACCACCAAACTTGAGGAATATCACCCACCCTCTGACCCTGTCACTTACATCACTTATCACAACAGTCAACAAAATTGAACTTTCTTTTCGCCCTGCGGTAATGGCTCATTTGTTGCTCCACCCTGTGTACCCGCATCAGCTGTCGTCCCGAACGTGGAGACGGCGGGGCATTACGCGAGGGGTGAACAATGAAAAGCCTGACACCACCATTCAATTCCATCCACTTGCTGCGCAGGTCAAGCCTGTCCTGTGCGGTGCTTCTGACCCTCAACACTGCCCATGCCGTGCCGCTCGACGACTTCAGTCAGCCGCCACCGACGGACCCCTCGGCGTATTCCAATCCGCCTGCCGACCCTGCGGCAGCGCTGGAAGCCTTGAAAACCATGCCCGAGACCAACCAGGGCGCGCTGGCCCTGCCGAACGGCGCGTACGGGGACCGCAACACCCCGCGCACTGAAAACGTGCTGCCGCCGAGCCTGCAAACCTCGTTCAAAATCCCCACCAACGGCAAACCCAGCCCATTGTTCGGGGCGCAACCCTTCACCCAGCAATTGCTGCTGTTGGAGGAGTTCGGCACGGAAAAACTCGACCCGACCCTGCCCGCGCCACCGCTGACCTTCCCCGTGCCTCTCGCTGGTCCAGCGCCACAACAGGACCCGAACAGCATCGCTCGCAGCGGCCCGTCGACGTCAGCACTGGAAGCGTTCATGCGCCAGCCCGGGCTCTATCCGTTTCCGTCGCAATACTCCAACGTGCTGGATCGCAATCCGTGGAAGTCGCAGGTTGAAGCTTTCCTCAACCGCCATCCGGTCGGTTCGCCGGCTGAAGGTCGTCCGCCGGGAAAAGGCTGGTCCCATCAGCGTTGGAACGAGTTCTACCCGCAGGTCGCTTTCAAAACCGTGCAAGCGGGCGCCAGAATCAACGGCGGCATGCGCGACCGCAGGCAGATGCACAACTATGCCGTCGGTGAGTTCGGACCTGGCGGGCTCTATTACCAGACCTCGGACAACCCCAACATTGTCGGCACCACCAAAGGCATCGACACCCGCTTTCACCCCAATATGCCGATCCAGAACCACAAAGCGCTGTGGACCTTCGACGGCACCTTCCCGGTAAAACTGCTGATGGCGCGGCATGGCCAACCGGTGCTGATGCGTCACTACAACGCCCTGCCCATTGATCCGGCGGCCAACATGGGTTTTGGTCTGCACACCCTCAGCACCCACGAACACAACGGCCACTCCCCGGCCGAAAGCGACGGCTATACCAACGCGTTTTTCTTTCCGGGGCAGTACTACGACTATCGCTGGCCACTGCAACTGGCCGGCTACGACACCATCAACACCAAGGCCGAAGACCCACGCGCGGCGTTCCCCTGCGCACCGGGCGAAACCCTGTTCGTCAACGATGCCAGCCCGGGTCTGAAGACCTGCAACAACGGCACCATCAAGATCCGTGGCGACTGGCGCGAAACCATGAGCACCCACTGGTTCCACGACCACATGCTCGATTTCACCGCACAGAACGTCTACAAGGGCAACGCGGTGATGATGAATTATTACAGCGCCCTGGATCGTGGCAATGAGGCGATGGAAGACGGCGTCAACCTGCGCCTGCCCAGCGGTTCGGCATTGCCCTGGGGCAACCGCGACTATGACGTCAACCTGATGGTGGCCGACAAGGCCTGGGATAAGAACGGTCAGCTGTGGTTCAACCCGTTCAACACCGACGGCTTTCTTGGCGATCAGATCCTGGTCAACTGGCAGTATCAGCCGCGCCTGAAAGTCCGCGCGCGCAGCTACCGCTTCCGCATTCTCAACGGCTCGGTATCGCGCTATTTCCGCATCGCACTGGTCCGCGAAATCGCCGGCACCGGCGGTGAGTTCCCGGGGCCGGCAGGTTCCGGGGTGTCCTTCGCCCGGGTGCCGTTCCACCTGATCGGCAACGACGGCAACATCATGGAACACGCCGTGCCGTTCGACGGCAGCATGGACCTGGATGCCGACGGTGACCTGCAGGACCACAACGCCATCCTCCCCGCCCAAGGCATTGCTGAGCGTTACGACATCATCGTCAACTTCGCGAAAAACGGGATCAAGACCGGCGACAAACTGTACTTCGTCAACCTGATGGCGCATCAGACCGGCAAAGGGCCGGAGATGGATCCGCTCAGTCTGGCCGACGTGCTGTCCGGCAAGTACAAGGCGGTGCTGAAGCTGGGTAGCAAAGGGCTGGAATGGGACAACGGCGATCCGGTGGTGGGCAAGTTTCTGCAACTGGTGGTCCAGCCTTACAGCGGCACGGACGTGAGTATGAACCCGGCTGATTATGAACCGGCCAAACCCGGCAAAGCCGCTGGCAAGGTCATGATCCCACTGACCCTTAACCGCGACGACCCGACCGTCCAAACCAAACTCAAGGCGGCCCGGCATCGCGAGTTCATCTTCGGCCGCTCCGACGGCACCGACCAGGAACCCTGGACGATCAAGACCGACGGTGGTTTTGGCTACCAGCATGACTCACGGCGCATCAACGCCGCCCCGCAACTGGCCAACGGCCCAACCGACGCTGGCTACAGCGGCGACGGCACGCTGGAAGTGTGGAAAATCAAGAACGGCGGCAACGGCTGGACCCACCCGGTGCACGTGCACTTCGAAGAAGGCATCGTTCTCAACCGCGACGGCAAGGCCCCGCCTGAATGGGAAAAAGGCGCGCGCAAAGACGTCTATCGCATCGGCGAAGGCATCGACAGTTCAGTGGACGTGGAAATAGCTGTCCGCTTCCGCGAGTTCGCCGGAACCTACATGGAGCACTGCCACAACACCCAGCACGAGGACACTTCGATGCTGCTGCGCTGGGACGTCGAGAAGCCTGGCCAATTCCAGTTGATGCCAACACCCCTGCCCGGCTGGGACGGCGTTACCTACGTGAACTCGGCGGCGCTGCCGACCTTTCGCACAGGTGAAGTCGAAAACAAAAAACCGCTCGCCTATCCCGACAGCGCTGTCAGCAGCGACGGCAGACCGCTGACGATAAATGTCCTGGCCAACGACAACGACCCTGACGGCAACGTACCGCTCAAAGTGACAGGCCTGACGCAACCGGGTGTCGGCAAGGGCACGGTCAGCACTGATGGCGCACGTGTGGTCTACACGCCACCGGCCACAATCGCCGCGCCGTTCACGGCAAGCTTTACTTATCAGGCCAGCGATACCAGGAACGCCCTGTCGGCACCGGCGACGGTGACTGTGACCGTCTCGGCACCGATAACCCAGTGACAGTTAGCGCAGCAACCAGGGCGGGGATTTGGCCCGCCCCTTGCTGTGGCAGATTCATGCACTCATCAATCGGCGGAGGTGGTCATGGCAGGACAAGCAATGATGGCAGTGCTCATCACTGCCTTGGTCGCTGCCGTGATCATCATCGCCACCGTAGCCGCAGCCGCGGTGGCCGTCTGGGTGACCGGCGCAACGTTCGCGGCCATTGGCCTTATCGAGAAAGTTGCGCCGGATATTCAACTGCTGGCCACACTCTCACTGACACCACAACCGGCAATGCTCATGGCGGCGATGCAAGCCACGGGGCTTGTGAGCATTACGCAGCTGATGCAGGAAGTTAATCTGGTGATGATTATTGTCACGCTCTGAATCTTTGTTTTTCCACTTTCTCCTGCATCTATCTCCCTCGTACAGCCAGTCAAATGCAGCCCCCCAAACAGGTCACCGGATTCAGGGTATTTCCCCAACGCCGGGGTCACTGGCAGCCTTGGCAGGCTCTGCCAAATCCGCTCTGAAATCATCGCCATTGTATCGCCCGGCAACGCGACCGACTGACCGGGAGCGGTTGCGAATGAGCCGATCCCGGCCTATGGTCCAGACACAACAATATCGACAACCGGCGCCATGACTGGCCGCCCCTTTTGTTCATCCTGTGCGCATTTGCGCAGTGAGGTGACCACATGCCTGATAACTCCCGCCCCGCGGTACTTGAACTGATCGGCAACACGCCACTGGTGCGTGTCAGCCGTTTCGATACCGGCCCCTGCACCCTGTTTCTCAAGCTCGAATCACAAAACCCCGGCGGCTCCATCAAGGACCGTATCGGTCTGGCCATGATCGACGCCGCCGAGCGCGACGGTCGCCTGCGACCCGGTGGCACGATCGTCGAAGCCACCGCTGGCAATACTGGCCTGGGCCTGGCGCTGGTCGGCCGCGCCAAAGGTTACCGGGTGGTGCTGGTGGTGCCGGACAAGATGTCCACCGAGAAAGTCCTGCACCTCAAGGCCATGGGCGCCGAAGTGCACATCACCCGATCCGATGTCGGCAAGGGTCATCCGGAGTATTACCAGGACGTTGCCGGACGCTTGGCGAGTGAGATTCCCGACGCCTTTTTTGCCGATCAATTCAACAATCCGGCCAACCCGCTGGCCCACGAGTGCAGCACCGCGCCGGAGATCTGGGCGCAGACCCAGCACGATGTCGATGCCATTGTCGTCGGTGTCGGTTCGGCCGGCACACTGACCGGCCTGACCCGTTTCTTCAAGCGCGTACAGCCGGAGCTGGAGATGGTGCTGGCGGACCCGGTCGGCTCAGTGATGGCCGAATACAGCCGCAGCGGCGCCATCGGCACCCCGGGCTCCTGGGCAGTGGAAGGCATCGGCGAGGACTTCATCCCGTCGATTGCCGACCTCTCCAGCGTGCGCCACGCCTACTCGATCAGCGATGAAGAAAGCTTCGATCACGCTCGCCAGTTATTGCGCGCCGAAGGCATCCTCGGTGGCTCTTCGACCGGCACCCTGTTAGCAGCGGCGTTGCGCTATTGCCGCGAACAGACCGCGCCCAAACGCGTGGTCAGCTTTGTCTGCGACACCGGCACTCGCTATCTGTCGAAGGTCTACAACGACCAATGGATGAGCGACCAGGGCTTGCTGCAAAGCAAACGCTACGGCGACCTGCGCGACCTGATTGCGCGGCGCTTCGAGGACGGCCGGGTGATCAGCGTCGGCCCCGACGACACTTTGCTCACCGCGTTCCAGCGCATGCGCCTGGCGGACGTCTCGCAACTGCCGGTGCTGATTGACGGCCAGCGCCTGGTCGGGGTGATCGATGAATCTGACATATTGCTGCGGGTGCATCAGGACGCTTCGCACTTCCGCCTGACTGTCGCCGACGCCATGACCGACAAACTGCAAACCCTGCCACCCGCCGCCAGCCTCGCTGAACTGCAGGAAGAACTCGACCGCGGACTGGTGGCGATCATCGCCGATACCACAGGCTTCCACGGCCTGATCACCCGGGTCGACTTGCTCAATCATCTACGGAGATCCCTTGCATGAGTCAGCACGATAAAACGGGCGCCGCCCATGGTTTTGCCACCCGAGTGATTCACGCCGGGCAAGAGCCGGACCCGTCCACCGGGGCGTTGATGCCGCCGATCTATGCCAACTCCACTTACCTGCAGCAAAGTCCGGGCGTACACAAGGGCCTCGACTACGGGCGCTCGCACAACCCGACACGCTGGGCACTGGAACGCTGCGTGGCAGATCTGGAGGGCGGCTCCCGCGCGTTCGCCTTCGCTTCCGGCCTGGCGACCATTTCCACGGTGCTGGAACTGCTCGATGCGGGCTCGCACATCGTTTCTGGCAACGACTTGTACGGCGGGACTTTCCGCCTGTTCGACAAAGTGCGCCAACGCAGCGCCGGGCATCGATTCAGTTTTGTCGACCTGACCGACCTGTCGGCGTTCGAGGCGGCGTTACAGGAAGACACGCGCATGGTCATGGTCGAGACGCCGAGCAATCCGCTGCTGCGGCTCTCGGACCTGGCCGCCATCGCCCGCATCTGCCGCGCTCGCGACATCATCTGCGTGGCCGACAACACCTTTGCCAGTCCGTGGATCCAACGCCCACTGGAGCTGGGTTTCGATATCGTGCTGCACTCGACCACCAAGTATTTGAACGGTCACTCGGATGTGATCGGCGGCATCGCTGTGGTCGGCCAGAACGCCGAACTGGCGGAGCGCCTGGGTTTCCTGCAAAACGCCGTGGGCGCCATCGCCGGGCCGTTCGATGCCTTTCTCACCTTGCGCGGGGTCAAGACCCTGGCGCTGCGCATGGAGCGCCACTGCAGCAACGCGCTGGAACTGGCGCAATGGCTGGAGCAACAACCGCAAGTGGCGCGCGTGTACTACCCAGGCCTGCCCTCACACCCGCAGCACGAACTGGCGCGCCAGCAAATGCGCGGCTTCGGCGGGATGATTTCCGTCGACCTCAATACTGACCTGGCCGGCTCAAGACGCTTCCTCGAAAACGTGCAGATCTTCGCCCTTGCTGAAAGCCTGGGCGGCGTTGAAAGCCTGATCGAACACCCGGCGATCATGACCCACGCCACCATCCCCGTGGAAACCCGCGCGCAACTGGGCATCGGTGATGCGCTGGTGCGGCTGTCGGTGGGGGTCGAGGACGTCGAAGACTTGCGCGCGGATCTCGCACAGGCGTTGGCACGCATTTAACGCCGCCGTAGCAGCGGGTACATTCACCCTTGAACACTGGATTCACATTTTTCGGATAATCAAGACATGTCCAACCCAGAGACTTCCCTGCAAGACACCGCTGCACCCGACGGCGTTTGTTACGGCTGCGGTGGCAGCAACCCACACGGACTGCACATCAAGAGTTACTGGCATGAGGACGGCAAACATGTCGTTGCCGAGCATGTACCCGAAACCAAATACTGCGGCTGGCCGGACCTGGTCTACGGCGGCTTGATCGCGATGCTGGTGGACTGCCACTCGAACTGGACGGCGATGGCCTTTCATTACCGTCAGGAAAACCGCGAAGTCGCGAGCCTGCCGCGGATCAATTGCGTCACCGGCAACCTGGGCATCAAATTCATCAAGCCGACACCCATGGGCGTGCCGCTGACGTTGCGGGCGACCGTTGAAGGCGAAGTCGGACGCAAAACCCGAGTCATCTGCGAGGTCTTCGCCGGGGACGTACTGACAGCGGTGGGCGACTCGGTTTTCGTCCGGGTCGACACCGGGCAACTCGCCGACGCCGCGCACGGCCGATAGCGCAGCGCCGCTGTCAGCCGCAGAGTGATCAATCAGCGACATCCGCTCATGTTCAACAAAGGAGTGCAGCAATGAAACTCAGATATTCACTGGCGGCGCTGACGATCACCCTCGGTGTCTACGGCTGCACCTCATCCTCAAACCATGGCGTCTTCGTGAACCTTGATGCGACCCGACAGAATGCCGGTCAGATCGGCAATGTCACGTTGTCCGATTGGGGCAAACAGACCGGACTGAGCTTCTTCATCAGCGGCGCTCCAATGGGATCCACCCTGCCCTTGCGCCTCTACAGTTTTATCAACAAAGGCAGCTGCCAGCAGCCCGGCCCGGTCGCCTACGCCATGAACGACCGAGTCAACACCGAGCGCCAACCCATACGCGGCTGGACCTTTTCCAGAAGCGTACCGGTGGCATTGCCTGAACTGCTGACCAGTGAGCATCACATACTCGTGCGCACGGCTGCGACCGATGGCAACGTTGATATTTTTTGTGGGGATATCAAGCAGGCAGCGGCATCGAAGTAACCACCACCAGCGTTCATGAAAGCTGCGGCTCGATGATCCTCAGCCAGGGCCAGCGCGCCTGGTAACTTTTGGCCTTCTGTTCGAACAGTTCGATTTTGGGATTTTTGGGATTGATACGCAGCAGTCCTGACTCGGTGTCGGCCAGCCCATTGGGCGCGTAGACTTCGCCGGTGACGACATCCAGACCAATGCAGGTACCCGCAATCAGGTAGCGATCAATCCCGTCCTTGGCTGATTCAAGCTGAGGATAGGCCCCACCAAATCGCTGGCCGTACCAGAGATGAACGCGGGCCTGATTCTTGATTTCGATGTTGGCATCAAGGTCGTGGAACAAGCGTTGGGCGGCTTGGATGACATCGTTCTCAGCCTCCCATGACAAATCATCATCGAAGTAGAAAACGTCGTAATCCTTCACCCCCCAAGCCGTCGACTGTTGCGATTGACGATTCCACACCGCCTGGAACAAACATCCGGCAGTGAGCATGCACTGGTTCAGACCCAGTGCGGGCAGGCGCCTGCTGATTTCAGCGTTCAGGGGATTGGTCATGGCGATCCTGACCAATGCTTCGTTCGTCAATGTCATGTTTTAACCTCGATCCCTGTGGTCGCCCATCGTAAACACCGGCACCGCCACCCGCTACGCTGTTTGCAGAATACTGCGCTTCATCCAGGAGGAAAAACTCATGAAAATCGTAGTCACCAGCGTGATGGTCGACGACCAGGACAAGGCACTGGCCTTCTACCGGGACGTACTCGGTTTTGAACTCAAGCATGACATCCCGATGGGCCAGTTCCGCTGGCTGACGCTCACCTCGACCGGCGATCCAGACGGCGTCGAATTGCTGTTGGAGCCCGATGCCCATCCGGCAGCGAAACCGTTCAAGTCGGCGATCAAACAGGATGGGATTCCCTACACCTCATTCGGCGTCGACGACGTTCACGCCGAGTACCAACGGCTGCTCGCTGCTGGCGTGCACTTCACTCAGCCACCAACAGCGATGGGGCCGGTGACGACCGCGGTGTTCGATGATACGTGCGGCAATCTGATCCAGATTGCGCAAAAGAACTGAACCGTCATTCACACCGGCGAAATGGTCGCGAGCACGCCAATCAGAATCGTCACAACCAAAAAACCACCGAGGAAAATCGCCATTTTGCCCATAAAGGCCTCCTGCATATTGAAGTTGCGGTGCACCGCGTCCGAGTCGCGGAACGGGTCACTATAGTGAGGCGCAAACTGCACTCATTACAGATGCAGAAAACATAAAATAATACGGATCAGATACAAATCCCTGTAGGAGCGAGCCTGCTCGCGATGGGCGTGAACGGAAACGTCTTACATCCACCAGCCAAAACATAATAGGAACCGTCCGATTCGAATGATCAGCGATCGCTGAATGCGCCCTTCTCCGTTTCGAAACCCGTACATTCCCTCCTGCGAACATGGATAAATAACCCCATTGCCAAGGAGCGGTCATATGGCATTTGACGCTTACATCAAAATCGAAGGTATCCCGGGCGAAGCCTTGGACGAGCAGCATCGGAACTGGATCGAGGTCAACAGCTACAGCTTTGGCACTCAGCAAAGTACTTCCGCCACCGCCAGTTCAGCGGGTGGCGCGACTGCCGGGCGCACGACGCTCAGCACTTTCACTTTCACCAAAGAACTCGACAAGTCCAGTTGCAAACTGATGGAAGCCAGCTGCGCCGGTGAACACCTGAAAGAGGTCACTCTGGTTCTAAGCCGTGCAGGCGGCGACAAGCTCAAGTACTTCGAGATCGTGCTCGAAGAAGTGATCATCGCCGACTACCTGCAAAATGCCGCCGCAGGGATTCCCGTTGAAATAGTGCAACTGGACTACGGCCGCATCAAAACGGTCTATACCCAGCAAAAACGCAGCGACGGCGCCGGTGGCGGCAACATCGCGGGCGGCTGGGATCGCATCAACAACAAGCGCTACTCGTGAGGCTGACATGGCACAGCCTTTGGCGTTCATCAATGCGCAATCGCAAACCTACGCGTCACTCAAGGCTCAACTGGCCCTGACCGGCATCGCCAAAAGCAAGTTTGATGCACTCAACAGCCATATCGTCAATTCCGTGGTGCTGGCTGGCGAGTTGGTGATCATCGGTGATGTGTCTACACCTATGAGCACCAGCGAAGAAGCCTACTTGATGGCCAGGGCGCGGGACATCCATATCGGCCTGTTAACCAATCAGGTCGATGCTGACGACTTCTTTCTCGATAACTACGAACTGCTGCAAGGCATGCTTGCTCAAGGCGCTATTGGTGCCGGTGTCGTCAGTGACGGCTGGAGCAAGCACATGGCCGCAATCAAGACTACGCTGGAGGAAATCGACCAAGCCCATAAAAAGTACCTGCGCAGCGGCTCAATAACAGCCCGAGACAGGTTTTACAGCGAACGCGCCCTGCTGTTCGCCAAGCTGGAAAATCAGCTTGGCAACGTAGCATCCTGGGGCTCCGGACTTCGTTATCAGGGTTCGATAAAACGGATGTTGGGGATTTCGACAAAAAGCTACATGAGTACCGGCGAAATTGCCGGTTATGCGACAAAGGTCAGTGGAGTGGCCAGGGCGGCGAAACTCATCAAGCGCGGAGTTTATATTGGCGTCGCGCTGGAGGTTGCTTCCACTGGACTGGATATCCGGCAGGCGTGTGCGTTGGGGCGGGAGGAAGCGTGTACTAAGGCGAAGTATGTTGAGGGGACTTCCCTGGTACTTAGCTTGGGTGGCGGAACCGGTGGGGGTGTTCTAGGCGGATTCGCGGCGTCGTACGGGTGTATCGCGGTGTTAGGCCTTGCTACTGGAGGTACTGGCGCCTTAGCGTGCAGCGTGATAGGAGGTGCTGTGGGAGGATGGGCTGGCGGGACGTTCGGGGAGAACGTCGGTGAAATAGTTGGCGAATATTTGTACAGCGAAATGGCGCAATGAACTCAGTACCGCTCGGTTTGATTGGACTCTTCGTAGGAGTTCCACATACATTTATCCTGATGTGGCTGATTTATATGGTTCATATTTATACTGAAAAGGCGGAAAACTTGCTGCCGAACAGTAATTTTGTCGAGCTAAATATTAAAATCTATTCACCAGCAGGTCTCATGGGAAAAGCCATGCGTAATGGCTTCCTAACTTTAGCACTACTAAATCCAAAACTATTAGCCAAAAGAGGGCTTGTTGACTTGAAGGACGTAAAAAATTTCCCACGCAAATTAAAGTGGATGTTCGTTACGTCCTGGGCATCATGTTCTCTATTTACCGTCTCCCTTGTAATATTTGGAGCTTATATTAAGTATATCGATAAATCTCCTGCCATATAATCAACATCTATCGTTGAGATATCGCATAAAGGAGCCCTACAAAGCTCGAACGATTCTGGGTACCGAGTACGAACATTGTTGGGTTCACATATAGCAAAGTAGTACGGCGGTGCGCTATCTACTAAAATTAACATTACTATTAATCTTTCCGCTATATATTATTTTGACCATATGGTTAGTTTACATGGTCCATGTCTATACCGAAAAAGCGGAAGCTCTATTACCGAACAGTCGCTTTGTAGAGAATAACAGGAAAGCGTTTTTCCATATGGGCATAATGGGGAAAGCCATACGGAACGGCGTTCTAACCATGGTGCTGTTAACGCCATCGTTCACTGCAAAGAGAAGTATTGTTGATGTAGCGGAAGTCGTGAAGTTCCCAAAACACCTCAAGCTAATGCTTATAGCATCATGGGGACTCGCATGGTTGTTAGCGATCACTCTTATGATCCTACAAGGATGCCTTAACTACCTCGAATCGAAATGACACCAGCATGCTATAGAACGGAGTAACAAATTATATTCTTTTGTTCCGGACTTATTTCATTGGCTCTACTTATCTCCCTTTTTGCTGTAGAGCTTTGGCTTTTTTACATGATCCACGTGTATACAGAAGAAGCGGAAGCATTGCTGCAGAAAAGTAGTTTTGTTAAATCAAACAGAGACTTGTACCAACATGCTGGTCTTATAGGAAAGGTCATGCGCAACGGTTTTCTCACCATGATTCTCATGATGCCGGGACCTTGCGCAAAAAGAGGAATTGTGGATATCACCGAAGCCCGAAATTTCCCCACCGGTTTTAAGCGAATGCTGTTTGTGTCATGGGGAACAGGATGGATACTTTGTCTTGCCATGATGATATTTGGTACTTATCTCAAATACGCCAAGTGAATTGAATGCTTTTTAGTGCTTTGATGAATATCTGAATGGAATTACGGGCGCAATGAATCAAGACGTTTTCAACCTGATATCAGTCATCCTTCGTGCAATTTATCCTGACAGGGTTTGAGTAACTCATCACAGAGGCAGAAAACATAAAAAATATGGATCAGGTGCGCATTCCTTGTAGGAGCGAGCCTGCTCGCGACGGGCGTCAACGATAACGCGTGCTTCCTGAAG
>NZ_RCOE01000079.1:0-11329 GCF_004321495.1 Pseudomonas sp. Sample_10 | reverse complement strand
GGAGGGTTACTGAACGGCTTCGATGCGCTTGATCAGGTCGGCGTAAGGCGCGCCGTATTTTTCGCGAACCGAGGCGGTTGCTTCGTAGAAAGGTTTTTTGTCGACGGTGATGAACTCGACCCCGGCAGCCTTGAGCTTTTCTTCGCTGCTGGCGGATTTTGCATCCCACAGGGTGCGTTCCTGGGCCTGCGCGGCTTTGGCGGTCTTCTTCACCAGGGCCTGTTGTTCCGGCGTGAGTTTGTTCCAGGTGATTTTCGACATCACGATCGGCTCAGGCAGGATCAGGTGGCCGGTCAGGCTGTAGAACTTGGCGTTCTGGTAGTGGTTGTGTTCGAGCAGCGTCGGCGGGTTATTTTCCGCGCCGTCGATCACCCCGGTCTGCAAGGCGCTGAAGATTTCGCCAGTGTCCATCGCAATACCGTTGCCGCCCATGGCGTTGATGGTTTCGATGAACATCGGGTTGCCTTGAACGCGGATCTTCATGCCCTTGAGGTCTTCCAGGCTGCGGACCGGTTTCTTGGTGTAGATGTTGCGGGTGCCGCCATCCATCCAGGCCAGGGCCACCAGGTTGAATTCGGAGTTGGTGATTTTGTCGAGGATCTCGTCGCCGACTTCACCGTCGATGACCTTGCGCATGTGCGCCTGGTCGCGGAACACGAACGGCATGTTGAACACGTTCACATCCGGCACCACCGGCCCGACGATGCCGAGGCTGACCCGGGCCATCTGGATGGCGCCGACCTGGGCTTGTTCGACCACTTCTTTTTCCGAGCCGAGCACGCCGCCGGCGAACATCTTGAAGGTCAGTTTGCCGTCGCTGTCGGCCACCAGGGTTTTACCCAGTTGCTCTTCAGCCACGACGGTCGGATAACCGGCGGGATGAATGTCGGCAAATTTGATTTCCAGTGCGTGGACGGCGCTGCTGAGGGTGAAGGCGAGTGGGAGTGCAGCGGCGAGCAAGGTGCGTTTGAAGTTCATGGGGGTGTCTCCAGTTTTGTTGTTTTTTTTATTCAAGGCACAGCGGTGCAGCAGAAGCGTCAGCTTATGAATCCGGTTGGCGAGGGGTTGAATGGGGGTTCGGGCAAGCCTCTGACACCAGCGTCGAGAGCAAACACGCCGCCGGCCAGGGACTGGTCGTCATGGTCGTCACCCGGGCGAATCGAGGTCACGAACAAGGTGTCCAGACGACTGCCACCGAAGGCGCACATGGTGGGTTTTTTCACCGGTACGCTGAGTGAGCGGTCAAGACGGCCGTCAGGGGTAAAACGATGGATCAAGCCGGCGTCGTTGGCGCAAATCCAGTAGCAGCCGTCGGCATCCACCGCCGCGCCGTCGGGGCGTCCGTCGAAGTGGTTCATATCGACGAACACTCGGCGGTTGGACGGTGTGCCACTGACGGTGTCGTAGTCGAAGGCCCAGATCAATTGCACGTTGGGGTGCGAATCCGACAGGTACAGGGTCTTGCCGTCCGGGCTGAAACCCAGGCCATTGGGCACGATGAAGCCGTTCAGTTGTGCCTCGAGCGGCCCACGCTGCCCGGCGCTGTAGCGATAGAGCGCACCGTCGGTCGCATTGGCGCCCATGTTCAGCACCATGCTGCCGGCCCAGAAACGTCCCTGGCGGTCGCAGCGGCCATCGTTGAGGCGCATGTCGGGGCGGGCGTGATCGACGACAGCCAGTAACTCGCTGTCGAGGCTGCCGTCGTTGTGCGTGTGCAAATGGAAGAAGCCGCTCTCCATGCCGGCGACCCAGCCACCGTCGCGATGACGGGCGATGCAGGCAAGCATTTCCGGGGTTTTCCAGGCATGGACGTGCCCGGTATCGGCGCTCCAGCGTTGCAGGCCACCGGCAGGAATATCGACCCAGTACAGGGCATTTTCCTCGGGGACCCACACCGGGCTTTCACCGACGGCGTTACGGGCATCGACAATCAATTCGGCTTGCATGGCAACTCATTCCCTTGGGTTTTTGTTGTGGGATCAAGTGGTAAGCGTTCTGGCTTCAGTCACCGAACGGGCCGGCTGCGCAAAAAGCACCGCCCTGATAGACCCGCGCCGGATCATCAGCGGCCGGCATTGGCTGCGCTTCGATTTTTTCGCGGAACACTTCGGAGCTGTCCTGTGGGACGTAGCCCAGGTGGGCGGCGTAGCGGTTGTCCCACCAGATGTCTTTGTTGTCGGACATTCCGTACACCACGGTGTGACCGACGTTGGGGGTGTACAACGCGCGTTCGAGCAATTGGGTCAGATCGTCGAAGCTCAGCCAGGTGCTCATCATCCGGCGGTTATGCGGCTCCGGGAACGACGAGCCGATGCGCACGCTGACGGTCTCGATGCCATAGCGATCGAAGTAAAACGTGGCCATGTCTTCGCCGTAGGACTTGGACAAGCCGTAGTAGCTGTCCGGGCGACGAGGCGAGTGGGCATCGATGACTTCGTCTTGCTTGTAGAACCCGATAACGTGGTTGGAGCTGGCAAAGATCACGCGTTTGACGCCATGCCGGCGTGCCGCTTCGTAGATGTGGAACACGCCGCAGATGTTGGCGCCGAGGATCTGCTCGAACGAGTGCTCGGTGGACACGCCACCGAAGTGCAGGATGGCGTCCACGCCTTCGACCAGTTGATGCACGGCTTGCTTGTCGGCGAGGTCGCAGGGCACCACTTCTTCGCGGTCATCGATGGCCGGGGCGATCTCGGCGATATCCGACAGGCGAATGACGTTGGCATACGGGCGCAGGCTTTCGCGCAAGACTTTGCCCAGGCCACCGGCGGCGCCGGTCAGCAGCAGGCGATTGAAGGGCGTTTGGGCGGTTGCAGTGGTCGTCATGGGAATCCCTGAACAAGCGGTTATTGTTATTGGTTCGTTGTAGGTTGTCGTACGACTACGCAGGAGTATCGTTAGGCTTTCTGTATCTTGTCAACGCGACTTTGGTGGAAATTGACGGAGGGTTAAATCGGCATCCATTGATCCTGTGGCGAGGGAGCTTGCTCCCGCTCGGCCGCAGAGCAGTCTTGAACGCAGACACAGCGGGACTATTGGAAGTTTGCAGGGGGCCGCTGCGCGACCCAGCGCGAGCAAGCTCCCTCGCCACAGTCCCTCGCCACAGTGCTTCTGTGCCTGCAATCAATCTCCCTTACAACAACGAAATCGGATAGCTGATGAACAAGCGGTTCTCATCGAATTCGTTGGTGCTGAAACTCTTGCGGATGCTCGCGTTGCGCCATTTGACGTTGAGGTTCTTCAACGGCCCGCTCTGCACCGTGTAGGCCAGTTCCGATTCGCGACCCCATTCCTTGCCGTCAGTGACGGTGCCGGTGTGCACGTTGTCGCCGCTGATGTAGCGGTTCATCAGGGTCAGACCCGGAACGCCCAAGGCGACGAAGTTGTAGTCGTGACGTACCTGCCAGGATTTTTCCTTGGCGTTGTCGTAGCTGGAGTTGTAGCTGTCGTTGGCCAGGGTGCCGCCGCTGGTGCCGTTGACGCGCATCCACGCATCGTCACCGCTGAGTTTCTGCAAGCCGACATAAAAGGTATGGCCACCGTACTTGGCCGAGAGCAGGGCGAATGCAGTCTTGTTGTCGAGATCACCCGCCAGCGCGCTGCCGTCTTCCTTGCCGATGAAGTAGCCAAGGTTGGCACCCAGGGTCCAGGCACCGATGGGTTGACTGTGGCTCAGGTTGAAATACTGCTGTTGGTAAAGGTCGCTGAGTTCGGCGTACCACACGCCGACCTGGGTGCGCTTTTCGTTGAACGCATATTCACCACCGCCGAAGTTGAAGCGGTCGGAACTGAAGGCCGCCGATCTGCCGTTCATGAACATGTCTTCCATGCTCGCATCGTTGCGCGGACTGTTCTGGCGGAACTGGCCACCGTAAAGGGTCAGGCCGCTGATTTCGGTGGAAGTCACCTGGCCGCCCTGGAAGGTTTGCGGCAGCGAACGACCGTCGTCGGAGCGCAGGATCGGCAGCACCGGCATCCACTCGCCGACTTTCAACTCGGTTTTCGACACTTTGCCTTTGAGCGCTACACCCAGGCGCCCGAAGTTATCGGCGGGGCGGCCGTCACTGTGGATCGGCAGCAGTTGCGTACCACCGGTGCCTTTGCCGCCGTCGAGCTTTTGCGAGTACATCCCCAGCACGTCCACACCGAAGCCGATCGGGCCTTGGGTAAAACCGGACTTGGCGTCGAGGATGAAGTTCTGCGTCCACTCTTCGGCCTTGCCCTGAGGATAGGCAGGGTTGGTGTAGTTACGATTGAAGTAGGCATTGCGCAGGTTCAGCGTGGCTTTGGCGTCATCGGTAAAGCCTTCGGCCTGGCTGGTCATGGGCAGGGCGAGGGCCAGGCTGCTGCAACCGATCAGGCTGAGGGTGTGGCGACGGGCGAAGGTGGGGCGTGAACTGCGGATGGACGAATTGCGCGCGTGTTTGCTCACTGTGACGTTCCCTTTCTTTTTTGTTTTTATTGTTTGTCATACGTCGTCGTACAACATTGACGGCGATTATTTACGGGACGTTTCAGAGTTGTCAATCGGAAGTTATACGATGACTTGCGCAGCTGATGGGAGGTTGTTCTCGTTTTGCCCTGTCGCCCCAAGCCAGAGCGGGTGATAGTCTTGTTTAACGCTGTTGTCAGGGAGCCCTTATGGGCAATCACAAGATCGAGATTCGTCGCAGTAACGTCGAGAAAATCCTGCTGGGGGCCGAAAAGGTCTTCGCCGAGAAAGGTTTCGGCAGCACCGCCATGGCCGATATCGCCGCCGAAGTAGACCTTCCGCGCTCCAACCTGCACTACTACTTCAGCACCAAGACCGAGTTGTACAGCGCGGTGTTGTTCGACCTGCTGGAAGTCTGGAAGCAAGACGCGCTGTGCTTCGAGATGTTCGACGACCCACGCGTAGTGCTCAGCAGCTACATCCGCGCAAAAATGAACCATTCGCGCAGCCGTCCGTATGGCTCGAAAGTCTGGGCCAACGAAATCATCCACGGTGCGCCGACCTTGGGCGTAGCGCTGGATGCGAGCCTGTATGACTGGGCCAAGATGAAAGAAGCGAAGATCCGCCAGTGGGTGGACGACAAACGCATCCTGCCGGTGGAGCCTTCAAGCCTGCTGTACATGATCTGGGCCTCGACCCAGCACTACGCCGACTTCGACCACCAAGTGAACATCCTCAATGACCATCAGCCGCTGTCGGACATGCAGTTCGAGCGGGCGATACAGACGGTGACCGGCGTGATTTTGCGGGGGATCGGGTTGGAGCCGTAAATCAAATGATAACAATCAAACTGACGACGTTGAGCTACTGCCTGACTGCCTTATATTGGCAACTTGAGCCTCATGATAGTCCACGCTGGTTTTTTTGATGTGGAGTATTACTCCATTAGATTTTTCGGTGATGAGTTGCTTGGCGGTGGCGGTCGTGGCGGATTGAACTTGTTTTTTGTGTGAAAGCAGTAATTCCACCTGTTCGCGGGTGGCCACTGTTTTTATGTTGTGCGTCGACTTAAGTTCGTCAAACCTTCTTCCGGCTTGTAGCAGGCTTCCCTCTTCGAGCGAAACGGTGATCCCGTTTGCGGGCATTTTAGTTTTAGGCAAGGGGAGGGTAAGTTGCGCCAACTCGGGCGTTAAAATTTCGGCGGTTGGCATTGGTCGTGGAGCTGAGCTGATCGCCTGCCTGTTTCGGCTGATGGTGGAAGAAGTGGGTCTAATGGTTTTGAGCGCATTGTTGGTACGCGTCTGAGTAATACTGGTTTTTGCAAAGGCTTTGATTAACTCTTTTATGTTGCCTGTCGGGTCAAAGTAATTGATCGGATTTCCCTCACAATACATATATGCATTGATGCCACCTTTACCAAAAGGACTTAACACATCCGGGCTGTTGAAACGCATCAACACCGGATTAAAAACTCGTGTGCCCTGTCCCAGCGGATAGTGACCGGTGACAGGGTCGGGACACTCACCGTTAAATCCAATCAAGCGACTTAAACCACTTTCCGTAGGGTGATGGCCGTAAGCGGTGTAGGCCACTTGCTGCTCTGCGGTCCGTAGCAGTGAATGGGCCTGATCAGTCGCCAACAGTTTGGTTTCTGAAACGCCCGCTGCATTGTGTTGCTGCGCCAGCGGTTGAATTTCATAACGGAAGATTGTTCGCTGTGTCTGCTGCCCCAACTCGGTAATCAGGTGGTTCGCTTGGTAGAAGCGCTGTGTGCTAACTGTTTCCACAAGCCCCATGCCTATGAGCCGGTCCAGCGGGTCGTATACGTAGCGACACAAAATCTTCAATGATGAGACCTGCATGACACCGTCCTCGCTGGCGAACTGAATGTGTACCAGCTTCGAAGATATTTCGTATGGCGTCTACTAGCAGAACTGATAGGTCGAGGGCCTTGAGGTCTGCGCTGTTGCTGCTGACGCCATCGCGGGCTTGCCCGAGATGGCGTCCCCACTGCATTCAAGGACTGACATGATACGGATTCCGCGGATCATGGTTCCAGTCCAGAAACGGCTTGCCGCTGTCCACGGGCACCATCTCGATACAATCCTGCACCGGGCAGGTGATCTGGCATAGATTGCAACCCACACATTCTTCATCAATCACTTCATAACGATGGGTCCCGTCGGGATTTTTCAGGCTGGCCACGGCCTGGTGCGAGGTGTCTTCGCAGGCGATATGGCAACGACCGCAACCGATACAGGCCTGCTGGTCGATTTTGGCAATCACTTGATAGTTGATGTCCAGGTATTTCCAGTCCGTGGTGTTGGCCACCGCGCGCCCGGAAAACTGCGCGATGCTGGTGTAGCCCTGACTGTCCATCCAGCGCGACAGCCCGTCCTTCATCTCCTCGACAATCCGGAAACCGTGGAGCATCGCCGCGGTGCAGACCTGCACCGAACCACAGCCCAACGCGATGAATTCCGCGGCGTCGCGCCAGTTGCCGATACCGCCGATGCCACTGATCGGCAGGCCATGGGTCTGCGGGTCGCGGGCAATTTCGGCGACCATGTTCAGGGCAATCGGCTTGACCGCCGACCCGCAATAACCGCCGTGGGTGCTTTGGCTGCCGACCATGGGGTTGGCGACCATGCGCTCCAGGTTGACGCTGGTGATGGAGTTGATGGTGTTGATCAGCGACACCGCATCCGCACCGCCACGGTGAGCCGCGCGGGCGGCGACGCGGATGTCGGTGATGTTCGGCGTGAGCTTGACGATCACCGGCAGCGAGCAATACGTCTTGCACCAACGGGTGACCTGTTCGACGTATTCCGGCACCTGGCCGACCGCCGCACCCATGCCGCGTTCCGGCATGCCGTGGGGGCAACCGAAGTTCAACTCGATACCGTCGGCGCCCGTGGCCTCCACCAGCGGCAGAATGTGTTTCCAGGACTCTTCGACGCAAGGCACCATCAACGACACGATCAATGCGCGGTCCGGCCAATCCTTTTTCACTTGGGTGATTTCCCGCAGGTTGATCTCCAGCGAGCGGTCGGTGATCAGTTCGATGTTGTTGAAACCCAGCACTTCACGGTTCGGCCCGAAATGCGCCGAATAGCGTGACGATACGTTCACCGCCGCCGGGTCTTCACCCAGGGTTTTCCAGACCACACCGCCCCAGCCCGCCTCGAAGGCGCGGACCACGTTGTAAGCCTTGTCGGTCGGCGGCGCGGAGGCCAGCCAGAACGGATTGGGCGACTTGATGCCAGCGAAGACAATCGACAGATCGGCCATTTACGCAGCCTCCACGTTGAGCATCAGTTGAGTGTTGATTGCTTCGGCGGCGCGCTTGCCGTGTTGCACCGCTTGTACGGTCAGGTCCTGGTCGAGGCTGGTGCAATCGCCACCGGCATACACCCCGGGAATGCTGGTGCGCAGATTTTCATCGACTTCGATGCGCTCGCCCTGACGCTTGAGTTCACGGGCTAATGGGTCGGCGAGGGCGCTGCCGTCAAAGGCCTGGCCGATGGCTTTGAAGATCGCGTCGGCGGCCAGCTCGAATGTTTCGCCGGTGGTTTGCAGGCGTCCTTCGACCAGATGGGTGCGGGCGAAACGCATGCCGCGCACCCGGCCAGCGTCATCGAGCAGCACTTCTTGCGGTTGGGCCCAGGTCAACAAGCGCACTTGATTGGCCTTGGCGATGTCTTGCTCGTGGTGGGTGGCGCCCATGTCCTCGACGCCACGGCGGTACACCAGGTTGACATCGTGAGCACCGAGGCGGGCCATTTGCACGGCCATGTCAATGGCGGTGTTGCCTGCGCCGAGGACGATGCAATGCTCGGCAAGCGGTAGCTGGGTGAGGTCATCGGCCTGGCGCAGTTCGCGGATGTAATCGGTCGCGGCCAGAAGCCCCGGTGCGTCTTCGTGGGCCAGCCCCAGTTGCTTGCTCGCTGCCAGACCGAGGCCGAGAAACACCGCGTCGAATTGTTGATGCAGCTCGCTCAGGCTCAGGTTGTCACCGAGTTTTTGTCCGTGACGGATTTCGATGCCGCCGATCTGCAGCAGAAAATCCAGTTCCTTTTGCGCGTAGTCGTCCACCAGTTTGTACTTGGCGATCCCGTATTCGTTAAGTCCGCCAGCCTTGTCCCGGGCCTCGAAAATGACCACGTCATGCCCGTGCATGGCACTGCGGTGCGCACAGGACAGCCCGGCCGGACCGGCGCCGACCACGGCGATGCGTTTGCCGGTTGCGGCGGCGCGGGGGAACGGGTGCTCACTGAAGTGCGCGTTGTCCACGGCATAGCGCTGCAACAGGCCAATCAGCACTGGCGCACACTCTTGGGCGTTGTTGCGCACGCAGGCTTGCTGGCAAAGGATTTCCGTCGGGCAAACCCGGGCGCAGCTGCCGCCGAGAATGTTGGCCGAGAGGATTTTCTGCGCCGCACCTTGCACGTTTTCCTGCTGGATATTGCGGATGAACGAAGGAATATCGATCTCGCTCGGACAGGCGTTCACGCACGGCGCGTCGTAGCAATACAGGCAGCGCGAGGCCTCCAGATGCGCCTGGCGATCATTGAGCGGGGGCGCCAGATCGGTGAAATGGCCGGCGAGGGCGGCGGCGCTCTCAGCGGGGTGCGGGAGATGGTCGAGGGTCTTGATCACGGTTTCTGGCCTCACGGTGAATTGAGGTGCTGCCTCTGAACGGGCACTGTTCTTTGTTTCACCCTGTGGCGAGGGAGCCTGCTCCCGCTGGGTGGCGAAGCCGCCCCAAATGCGGCCTGCTGCGCAGTCCAGCGGGAGCAAGCTTCCTCGCCACAGGGAATCGGGTCAGCGTTTCACTGGCGTGGGCTGATTCAACTCCGCCCGCTTGCTCAGCAAATCAAACACCGCCGGATACGCCGGCCGTTCGATATAGCGCCCGGCACCCCGTTCTGCGCGCAGGTCGCCATCGGCCCAGACCACGCGTCCCTGGCTGATGGTATGGCTCGGCACGCCGCGCACGGTCTTGCCTTCGAAGATGTTGAAGTCGACCTGCTGGTGATGGGTCTTGGCGGAAATGGTCCGCGTGCCCTGCGGGTCCCACAGCACCAAATCGGCATCGGCGCCGACCCGGATCGCGCCTTTGCGCGGATAGAGGTTGAAGATCTTTGCGGTGTTGGTGGACGTCAGCGCGACGAATTGCTGCATCGAAAAGCGCCCGGTATTCACACCTTCATCCCACAGCACCGCCATGCGGTCTTCGATACCGGCCGTGCCGTTGGGAATTTTGCTGAAATCATCCTTGCCCGCGGCTTTTTGCTCGGCGCAGAAACAACAGTGGTCGGTGGCGGTCGTGTGCAGGTTGCCCGCTTGCAAGCCATGCCAGAGCGCCTCTTGATGACCCCGAGGGCGGAACGGCGGACTCATCACGTAGCCAGCGGCGGTCTGCCAGTCCGGGTGCTGATAGACGCTGTCGTCCAGCAACAAGTGCCCGGCCAGCACTTCGCCGTAGACCGGTTGGCCCTTGGCCCGGGCGTAGGTGATTTCATCGAGGGCTTCCTTGGTCGAGACATGCACCAGATACAGCGGCGTGCCGAGGGTTTCGGCAATGCGGATCGCCCGGCTCGCGGCTTCGCCTTCAACTTGCGAAGGGCGCGACAGCGGATGCGCTTCCGGCCCGGTCATACCCTGGGCCATCAGTTTGCGTTGCAGGTGATAGACCAACTCACCGTTTTCGGCATGCACGGTGGGCACTGCACCCAATTCCAGGCAGCGCTCGAAACTCGCCACCAGGGTGTCATCGGCGGCCATGATCGCGTTCTTGTAAGCCATGAAATGCTTGAAGCTATTGACTCCATGGTGGATCACCAACTCAGCCATCTCTTCACGGACCTGCTCGCTCCACCAGGTAATGGCCACATGAAAGCCGTAGTCGGAGGCTGACTTCTCGGCCCAGCCACGCCACTGATGGAACGCCTCCATCAAGGACTGCTGCGGATTGGGAATCACAAAGTCGATGATCGACGTGGTACCGCCGGCCAGTCCCGCCGCCGTGCCACTGAAGAAGTCTTCGCTGGCCACGGTGCCCATGAAGGGCAGTTGCATGTGCGTGTGCGGGTCGATGCCGCCGGGCATCAGATACTGGCCGCTGCCATCGAGCATTTCTGCACCTGCAGGAATATCCAGGTTTTCGCCGATGGCCTTGATTACGCCGTCTGCGCAATACACGTCGGCGCGATAACTTTCATCATGGGTAATAACGGTAGCGCCACGGATCAACAGAGACATTCCGAGTTCCTCGCAGGCAATGACCGGCTGATACCGGTTCTAAGTGTTTTATATGAAACGAGTGCTGAAAGGGCTATTCCTGTCAGCGCTGTCAGGATTAAACGCTAGCTGCAGTTTATGGAATCGGCAAGAATATTTTTTATAAGCTTATTCCTTTCATAACTATATGAAAAATATAGGTTTAACTTGAAATTCACCAAAATGGTGAGGCCGCTCACCATTTTGACGCACTTGACAGGATCTAAATATGGTCAAGATTTCTTATGTGAAATCAGCTGTTTGAGATTGGTCTATGGTGTATGCGCGACTTTGAAAAAAAATTCACGCACCAGATTGAGTCCTGACTGTTCGGACAACTTGCCTGGCATTCGGCCTGAGTGGCACGGCACATACTTCATTCAGTCAATAAAACCGATAAACATCAGTTGGTTGCAAAGTGTTATGGAACTGCCCGATGCGCAAGCGGGGCACTCGGCACGTTTATTGATTCCGCCAGTCCCTGATGAGCAACAATAATCAAAAAAACAGTGGAGCGGCCATGCAACAGATCAGATCGCAAGTGACCGAGCGGGACGGCTTGTTCGAGCTCGAAGCCGGCAGCGATGTCCTCGACAGTCCCCGTTACAACCACGA
>NZ_RCOE01000134.1:0-11387 GCF_004321495.1 Pseudomonas sp. Sample_10 | reverse complement strand
TGCGCGACGAGCACGATCTGACCGTGGTGCTGATCGAACACGACATGGGCATGGTTATGAGTATTTCCGACCACATCGTGGTGCTGGACCACGGCATCGTGATCGCCGAGGGCGGTCCCGACGACATCCGCAACGATCCGAAAGTGATTGCCGCCTACCTGGGCGCCGACGAAGAGGAAGTGGTATGACCCAACCCATCCTCGAACTCAAGGAACTGGACGTGTTTTACGGGCCGATCCAGGCCCTGAAGAAAGTCTCGCTGCATATCAACGAAGGGGAAACCGTCAGCCTCATCGGCTCCAACGGCGCGGGCAAGTCGACCCTGCTGATGTCGATCTTCGGTCAGCCGCGCGCGGCGGACGGGCAGATCCTCTACCAAGGCGTGAACATTACCCACAAGTCGTCGCACTACATCGCCTCCAACGGCATTGCACAGTCGCCGGAAGGGCGGCGGGTGTTCCCCGACATGACCGTCGAGGAAAACCTGCTGATGGGCACCATTCCGATTGGTGACAAGTACGCCAAGGAGGACATGCAACGCATGTTCAAGTTGTTTCCGCGACTTGAAGAACGGCGCACCCAGCGCGCAATGACCATGTCCGGCGGTGAACAGCAAATGCTCGCCATCGCCCGTGCGCTTATGAGTCGGCCGAAATTGCTGTTGCTCGATGAGCCCAGCCTCGGCCTGGCACCCATTGTGGTGAAGCAGATTTTCGCCACCCTGCGGGAACTGGCGCAAACCGGCATGACCATCTTCCTGGTCGAGCAGAACGCCAACCATGCCCTGCGCTTGTCCGACCGCGCCTATGTGATGGTCAACGGCGAAATCCGCATGACCGGCACTGGCAAGGAGTTGCTGGTCAACGAGGATGTGCGTAACGCCTATCTTGGCGGGCACTGAGTCGGCTTCGTTATGCACAGCCCCGGCGCGCAATCGCCGGGGCTTTTTTACATCTCCCAAACACCACTAAACCCTGTGGGAGCGAGCTTGCTCGCGATAGCAATCTATCAGCCAATATTGATGTTGACTGACAAACCGCTATCGCGAGCAAGCTCGCTCCCACAGGGTTTTTGGCGTGCCTCCGGGAAATTGTGGAAAACAATATTCAAGAGCTCCCAAACCGCGACATAAAGCCGCTGCAAATAGTTGTTTTGTCACGGTTTTGACTTGTCCCCGATTACTGTGGAGCTGGCTGTGAATAACGTGGGAGTAGCTGGCTGAAGGCCTTTGAAACCGTGGCGTGCAGAGGTGTGGTTGTTTTTTGATCAGTGGTTTTTACTTGGCTGAAAGAGCACTTTGTCAACCTTTTTGTTGGCAGTGAAAATCAGCGAATCGGGTGTGCACA
This sequence comes from Pseudomonas sp. Sample_10, assembly GCF_004321495.1. NCBI lineage: Bacteria > Pseudomonadati > Pseudomonadota > Gammaproteobacteria > Pseudomonadales > Pseudomonadaceae > Pseudomonas > Pseudomonas sp. Sample_10. Next base: position 10,041 of record NZ_RCOE01000134.1, on the reverse strand, counting down.
AGCCTGTGGATAAGTCTGTGACTAAACTCTGGAAAGACTCGGCTGAAGGCCGTGGTTGCTGGCTTGGCGCCATCGTTGGTTTGACCTGTCAGTCATGAAAATGGCGATGGGCTACACAGCAGGCGCTTGAGGGTCAAGCAAAAAAGTTTCAAAACCCCGCGCTAAGCCTTGTGGATAGCGGCTTGCAGCTTTTCCACTTGCCCCCAAAGACTGTGGACCGGCCTGTGGATAACGTGCGGGCACATGGCTGCAAGCCACGGAGGGTAAGGCGTTGCGCGATTAGATCATTTTTTGAACAGGCTCGCGGTGGTTGCCCGTGTGAGCAAGGCCGGGCATGCTGCCCGTTGATTGTCTATTCCCATGGCTGACCGACAGCCGAAGCAAGGAGAACACGATGTCCAACACCCTGTTTATTACCGGCGCGACTTCCGGTTTTGGTGAAGCCTGTGCCCGTCGTTTTGCCGAGGCGGGCTGGAAACTGGTGCTGACCGGTCGTCGTGAAGAACGCCTCAATGCGCTGTGCGCCGAGTTGTCGAAGCAGACTGAAGTGCATGGCCTGGTGCTTGATGTACGGGATCGCAAGGCGATGGAACAAGCCATTGCCAACCTGCCGCCGTCCTTCGCCAAACTGCGCGGGCTGATCAACAACGCCGGCCTGGCGCTGGGCGTCGATCCGGCTCCCAAGTGCGATCTCGACGATTGGGACACGATGGTCGACACCAACGTCAAAGGTTTGATGTACAGCACCCGACTGCTGTTGCCGCGCCTGATCGCCCACGGTCGTGGTGCCGGCATCGTCAACCTGGGTTCCGTCGCCGGCAACTATCCGTATCCGGGCAGCCATGTGTATGGCGCAACCAAGGCCTTCGTTAAACAGTTCTCCCTGAATCTGCGCTGCGATTTGCAGGGTACAGGCGTGCGGGTCAGCAATATCGAGCCCGGCCTGTGCGAGAGCGAGTTCTCGCTGGTGCGTTTCGCCGGTGATCAGGAACGGTATAACGCGACCTACGCCGGTGCCGAGCCGATCCAGCCGCAAGACATTGCCGACACCATTTTCTGGGTCCTCAATGCTCCGGCGCACATCAACATCAACAGCCTGGAACTGATGCCGGTCAGCCAGGCATGGGCCGGTTTTGCGATTGATCGCAATGGTGGCAAGGCTTAAGAGCGAGTGACGGCCAATCGCGGGCTTGCCCGCGATTGCGACCAAACATCAGCGAAGATAATCGGCAAGCCCGCGATAACAGGTTGCCAGATGATAAGGCGTGGTCGACGGCATGTCCCGACGGCTGACTTCGCCGTGTTCGTCGCGGCATTCGTGCCAGCCACCGGCATGCAGAAAATGCTGTTGCAGCGCCTGCAATTGGCGCAACACCGTGGCTTCGCTGTGCGGTCGCAGTGTCAATGCCCGCAGGTATTCAGCCTGAGCCCAGATACGCTGGGTTGCATCTCGCGAGCCGCCGTCAGGTCCGAGGTCGAGCATGGCGCGTATCGCGCCGCAAGATTGATCCACGCCCAGTTGCTCGGTAAAGGCAAAGGCGCGTTCCAGTGAGGCATGCAGTTTCGATCCGCGCAGCAGCACTGAAGACTCCAGCAAGAAATACCATTCGAACTGATGTCCCGGCTCGAACCAGTTATCCACAGTTCCCAGCGGTTTCTCCATCAATACGCCGTGTTGCGGGTCGACGAAGCGTTTCTGCATGGCTGTGCATAACTCGATGAGCGCGCGCTGCACGGCAATGTCTTCGCGCACCGACAACGTAGCGAGGAAGGCTTCGGCCAAGTGCATCAACGGGTTTTGCAGGGGGCCGCTGCCGAGCGACGACCAGTCTCTATCGAGGCTGGCTTCGTACAGGCCGTCACCTGTGGAAAAGCGCCGGGCGATGACTTCCAGCGCGGCGTTGAGTACAGATTCCACCAGCGGTTCGCGGACCTTGTCCCAATAATGGGCGCAGGCGAACAGGATGAAGGCGTGGGTGTAGAGGTCTTTGCGCTGATCCAGCGGTGCGCCCTGCGGATCGATGCTGTAGAACCAGCCGCCGTGCTCGGCGTCGTGAAAGTGTCGTTGCAAGGAACGAAACAGCGCCGCCGCGCGCTCTTCGGCGGCCGGTACCTGGCCGATCAGGCTGGCAAACAGATACAACTGGCGTGCACAGGCCATGGCCCGGTAGCGTTGTGCAGGCAACGGATGATGCGCGGCGTCCAGTGCTTCATACGGCAACGCCATGTCGGCATTCCAGCCGGGACCTTGCCAAAGTGGCACGATCACACCTTCAAAGTGCTGTTGCACCGAGGCGAACAGGGCGGTCAATTCAGGGTGGGAGGCAGAGCGGGGAACATGCGGCATTGGCTGGCGTCGTCACGGCAGGTTTGGTTGCGCGACATGGTAGCAGGCCTGAGAGATGTGGTGTCTTTCCGACCGCCATCGCTGGCAAGCCAGCTCCCACAGGTTAAGTGCAAACTCTATCGATCGTTCCCACGCTCTGCGTGGGAATGCCTCAACGGACGCTCGTCGTTCGGCCTTTTGGGACGCGGAGCGTCCCGGGGTGCATTCCCACGCAGAGCGTGGGAACGATCAACACAGGACCTGTAGGAGCATGGCTTGCCCGCGATGAGGCTGACAAACGCCAGAAATTCAGCCCGCCAACAACCAGACCCCAGTCGCCGCCGAAGCTGCACCCGCCAGTCGCACCAACGGTGCAGCAGCTTGCGGCAATACCCGCACCAGCGCATAACCCGCCGCATGCAAGGCAACGGTTGCCGCAACGAACCCGGCGGCATACGCCCACGGGCTGGACATGTCCGGCAGTTCCAGGCCATGGGCCACGCCATGGAACAAGGCAAACAATGCCGTGGCAACCATGGCCAGGCTCAACGGTGGACGCACCGCCAGCGCTACGGCCAGGCCCAGCGCCAGGACCGACGCGGCAATCCCGCTTTCCAGTGCCGGCAGGTTCAGCCCTTCAAAACCCAGCAGGCCACCGATCAGCATGGTCGCGACGAAAGTGCAGGGCAGCGCCCAGCGCGCCGCGCCTTTTTGTTGTGCCGCCCAAAGGCCGACCGCGAGCATTGCCAGCAAGTGATCGAGGCCGCCGATCGGGTGACTGATACCGGCGATCAAGCCATTGTCGCCGTGCCCCGGGTGGGCAAAAGCGAGGGCAGGGGTCAGCAACAGGGCCGCGGCGGCCAGAATGCGTTTGAGTGTCATGGAAGCTTCCTTGTGAATAAATCTTGATCAGGCGGCGGTCAGCAAGCCTTGGCGCTCGATGAAGGCAATGATGTCTTCCAGGCCCTGGCCGGTTTTCTGGTTGCTGAAGACAAACGGTTTGCCGTTGCGCATGCGTGTGGTGTCGCTGTCCATCAGGGTCAGCGATGCGCCCACCAGGGGCGCCAGGTCGATCTTGTTGATCACCAGCAGATCGGATTTGCAGATGCCCGGCCCGCCTTTGCGTGGCAGTTTGTCGCCTGCGGAAACGTCGATCACGTAGATGGTCAGGTCCGACAGTTCCGGGCTGAAAGTGGCCGATAGATTGTCGCCACCGGACTCCACGAGAATCAGGTCCAGCCCTGGAAAACGGCGGTTGAGTTGATCCACGGCTTCGAGATTGATCGAGGCGTCTTCGCGAATGGCCGTGTGTGGGCAACCGCCAGTCTCCACGCCAATGATGCGTTCCGGTGCCAGTGCTTCATTGCGCACCAGAAAATCAGCGTCTTCGCGGGTATAGATGTCATTGGTCACGACGGCCAGGTTGTAACGGTCGCGCAGGGCCAGGCACAGGGCCAGGGTCAGGGCGGTTTTGCCGGAACCGACCGGGCCGCCAATGCCTACGCGCAGAGGTTGAGTGTTCATGTAGTTCTCCAAAGTAACAGGCCCTAGGAACGGAACAGACGGCTGTACTGCCGTTCATGGGCCATACAGGCCAGGGACAGGCCAAACGCGGCGCTGCCATAGTGTTCGGGGTTGATCTGGCTGGCGCTCTGCTGGGCTTGTTGCAGCAGCGGCAGCAGTTCGCTGGTCAGGCGCTGGGCGGCTTGCTGGCCCAGCGGCAGGGTTTTCATCAGCACCGCCAATTGATTCTCAAGCCAGCTCCAGAGCCAGGCGGCCAGCGCATCCTGCGGGCTGATCCGCCAGGCGCGGGCGGCCAGCGCCCAGCCCAGGGCCAGGTGCGGCTCGGGGCGTTGCTGCAGAAAGGCGCGGGCCGCTGCATCGAGCTCCGGCAGGCCGGTGAGCAGTTGTTGCAGGGAGTAACCCATCTGCCGGCTTTCCTGATGCAGTTCGCGGGTTTCCCGGCTGGCGCGGTGTTCTTCACAACGTTGCAGCAATTCGCTCCAGTTTTCCTCGGCGGCGGCAACGCAATGGGCGAGCAACAGCGGCGCCTCGAAACGGGCGAGATTGAGCAGCAATTGATCGCTTATCCATCGCCGCGCGCTGTCAGGGTCGTGGACGCGGCCGTTCTCCACCGCCATTTCCAGCCCTTGGGAATAGCTGTAGCCGCCAATCGGCAATTGTGGACTGGCCAGGCGCAGCAATGCCCAGGCGGGGTTCACAGGCGCACGCCGAACTGATGGAGCTTGGGTGGGTAATTGAAATCTTCATCGCCATGGCGCGAATGGTGATGGCCGCCGCCGTAGGCACCGTGTTCCGGCTGGAACGGTGCTTCGATGTTTTCGGCATGGGCGCCCAGTTGCTCGAGCATGGCCTTGAGCACGTAATCGTCGAGCAGGCGCAGCCAACCGTCACCGACTTGCAGGGCAACGTGGCGATTGCCCAGGTGATACGCGGCGCGGGTCAGTTCGAAGGCATTGGCGCAGGTCACGTGCAGCAGTTGTTCGGGGCGAGCACAGACACGGACGACTCGCCCGTCTTCGGCCTGTAGACATTCGCCGTCGTACAGCGGCGATTGCCCGCGCTCCAGAAACAAGCCGACGTCTTCACCCTCGGCACTGAAACAGCGCAGGCGGCTTTTGCTCCGGGCTTCGAACGTCAGGTGCAACTCGGCGGCCCAAATGGGTTGAGGGTCGATTCTGCGATGAATCACCAGCATCGGAAAGCTTCCAGCAATTGACAGTAGCGAGGTCAGAGCAAGGGCCTTGCCAATCAGAGGATGTGTAGGAAATGACTGTCGGAAACGTGGGATTGATTCGGATGTGTCGAGTGCTATGCATCGTCTTGGGGCGTGGAACGGGAGTGCGGCACTGTTTTGTGGCGAAAACAAAGCCTGTCCGTCTATCGTTCACAAAATAGAACGCTAAGGACAATTTTCACTGTCTACCGCGCAAAACGTCATGGTTTTAATCTTCTCCCATCAACGCGAAACACAACCCACTACTGAAAGCGAAACCTTAGGAGCTACAGCGATGACCAAATTCAAATACAACCGCCTGAACAAAGACGACGCTGCTGTACTGCTGGTCGACCACCAGGCAGGCCTGCTGTCGCTGGTCCGCGACATCGAGCCGGATGCGTTCAAGAACAACGTGCTGGCCCTGGCTGACCTGGCCAAGTTCTTCAACCTGCCAACCATCCTCACCACCAGTTTCGAGCAAGGCCCCAATGGCCCGCTGGTGCCTGAGCTGAAAGCGCTGTTCCCGGATGCTCCTTACATTGCCCGCCCTGGTCAGATCAACGCCTGGGACAACGAAGATTTCGTCAAGGCCGTGAAGGCCACCGGCAAGAAACAGCTGATCATCGCCGGTGTCGTGACCGAAGTCTGCGTAGCGTTCCCGGCCCTGGCTGCGCTGGAAGAAGAGTTCGACGTGTTTGTGGTCACCGACGCCTCCGGTACGTTCAACCAGATGACCCGCGATGCCGCGCATGACCGCATGAGCCAGGCCGGTGCACAACTGATGACCTGGTTCGGCGTGGCCTGCGAGCTGCACCGCGACTGGCGCAACGATATCGAAGGCCTGGCCGCGCTGTGCTCCAACCACATCCCGGACTACCGCAACCTGATGACCAGCTACAACGCCTTCAATAGCGCCAAGTAATCCGCTGCCGCCCGGGACACCGACTATCGTTGTCCCGGGCGGTGTGCTGTCGCGCCGCACATCCATCCAATTCCTGACGAGCATTGCCCGGCATGCTTCGCAGTCGTGCCCACCGCTGCCGCATCCAGATGGAGAACATCATGCCCCAAGACTCCAACGACAAGAGCCGCCGCCAGTTCCTGGCCAACAGCACCATTCTCGGTGCTGCCGGAGCGCTCTGGTCCGCCCTGCCATTTTCCAGCTCGGGTTCCGCCTACGCGTCCAGTCAGGCAGGCTCGATGACCGCCGACCTCATCCTGTTCAACGGCAAACTGCACACGGTGGACCGTGAGAAGCCGATGGCAACGGCGGTCGCCATCAAGGACGGCCGCTTCATTGCCGTCGGCACGGATGGCGAGGCCATGGCCCACAAAAGCTCGGCCACGCAAATCATCGACCTCAAGGGGCGTACGGTCATCCCGGGTCTGAACGACTCCCACCTGCACCTGATTCGCGGCGGCCTCAACTACAATCTGGAGCTGCGTTGGGAAGGCGTGCCCTCGGTGGCCGACGCCCTGCGCCTGCTCAAGGATCAGGCCGCCCGCACACCGACGCCGCAGTGGGTGCGCGTGGTGGGTGGCTGGAACGAATTCCAGTTCGCCGAAAAACGCATGCCGACCCTGGAAGAAATCAATCAGGCTGCGCCCGATACCCCGGTGTTCCTGCTGCACCTTTACGACCGCGCACTGCTCAATCGCGCTGCGCTCAAGGCCGTGGGCTACACCAAGGACACGCCGAACCCGCCCGGTGGCGAGATCCAGCGCAACAAGTTCGGCGAACCGACCGGCCTGCTGATCGCGCGCCCCAACGCGATGATCCTCTACGCCACCCTGGCCAAGGGGCCGAAGCTGCCGTTGGAATACCAGGTCAATTCGACCCGCCAGTTCATGCGCGAACTCAACCGCCTCGGCCTGACCAGCGCCATTGACGCCGGCGGTGGCTACCAGAACTATCCGGACGACTACCAGGTCATCCAGGAACTGGCCGACAGGGGCCAGTTGACCGTACGCATCGCCTACAACCTGTTCACCCAGAAGCCCAAGGAAGAACTCGCCGACTTCAAGAACTGGAGCGCGAAGGTCAAGCCGGGCGACGGCACTGATTTTTTGCGTCACAACGGCGCCGGCGAAATGCTGGTGTTCTCCGCAGCCGACTTCGAAGACTTCCTGGAGCCGCGTCCCGATCTGCCGCAAACCATGGAGCAGGAACTGGAGCCGGTGGTGCGCCATCTGGTCGAGCAGCGCTGGCCGTTCCGCCTGCATGCCACCTACAACGAATCGATCTCGCGCATGCTCGATGTGTTCGAGAAGGTCAACCGCGACATTCCGTTCAATGGCCTGCCGTGGTTTTTCGACCACGCCGAAACCATCAGCTCGCAGAACATCGAGCGGGTGCGCGCGCTGGGCGGTGGTATCGCGATCCAGGACCGCATGGCCTTCCAGGGGGAGTACTTTGTCGATCGCTACGGCGCCAAGGCTGCCGAGAAAACCCCACCGATCCAGCGCATGCTCGCCGAAGCCATCCCGGTAGGCGCCGGCACCGATGCCACCCGAGTGTCGAGCTATAACCCGTGGACGTCGCTGTACTGGCTGGTCAGCGGCAAGACCGTTGGCGGCATGGCGCTTTATCCGGAAGGCCTGAGTCGCGAAACCGCGCTGCAACTGTTCACCCACGGCAGCGCCTGGTTCTCCAGCGAGCAGGGCAAGAAGGGCCAGATCAAGGTCGGCCAGATGGCGGACCTGGCGGCCTTGTCGCTGGATTTCTTCAGTGTCGACGAAGAAGCGATCAAGGGCATCGAGTCGGTGTTGACCATCGTCGACGGCAAGGTGGTGTACGGCGCTGGCGAATTCGACAAGCTGGGACCTGCGCAGGTGCCGGTACTGCCCGAGTGGTCGCCGGTGGCCAAAGTGCCAGGGCACTGGCGCGCAGGTACGCCGTCGCTTGCATTGGCGGCGCATCAGTGTGTAGGACCTTGCGGGGTGCATGCTCACAGCCATGAACGGGCCCGACACTCGAGTGTGCCGGTCAACGACTACCAGGGTTTTTGGGGAGCGTTGGGCTGTTCCTGCTTTGCGTTCTGATGGTAACGGGGACCGATAAGGGTCCCCTTTTTTCACGTCGATTGGCTGATAGGCCGGGGGCACGGCCGCAGACGGTTTTACGCCATGTCGCTGACGCTGAATTCCTCGGCCAGATGGTCGATCAGCGAGCGCACCGAGGGCAGCAGCCCGCGCCGCGACGGGAAGATCGCATGCACAATGCCGCAACGCGGATGCCAGCCCGGCAACAATTCCACCAGCCGGCCTTCGGCCAGGTCCTCGCGCACTGCCACCCGTGGCAGGTGGGCAATACCGACGCCGGCCACCACAAAGTGACGCAGGGCGAACAGGTCGTCGGTGACCATGCGCGGCGTGTGGGGGATGACAATGCTGTGGCTCATGTCCTCGCCCTGGATCAGCTCCCATTGATATTCACGCTGCACACTGCCCCAATGCACGCTCGGCAATTGGCTGAGCACCTTTGGGTCGAAACCTGGCGGCAGTTGTTCGAGGTACCTCGGGTGGCCAACCAGGCACTGGGTGCTGTTGCCCAGCACTTTCATCACCATGTCGGTGTTTTCCAGTGGCGGAAAGCGCACGCGCAGGGCGACGTCGATGCCTTCATGCAGCAGATCGACGCGACGGTTGGTGCTCTCGATGAACAGTTCCACCTGCGGATACTTGAGCATGAAGCGCGACAGCATCGGCCCGACCCAGAAGTTCAGCAGGGTGGTCGGGCAACTGATGCGCACCAGCCCGCGGGGTTCGCTGCGGTTGCGTTCGATGATCTCGGCGGCACCTTCGGCTTCCACGCGCATGGCCAGGCAGCGCTGGTAATAGGCCTGGCCGACCTCGGTCAGCGAGCAGTGGCGGCTGGTGCGGTGCAACAGGCGTACACCGAGGCGCTCCTCAAGGTCGGCAATGCGCCGGCTGAGCTTGGATTTGGGCATGTCCAGCGCCCGCCCGGCCGGGGCGAAGCCACCGTGCTCGACCACTTGGGTGAAGTAGTAGAGGGAGTTGAGGTCTTCCAATGATCGTTCTCCGATGGGCAGCAGGTTTACTCCGTGCTGCCGAGCCCTTGCCAGTGCTTGAGGCCGATAAAGATGAAGCGCAGCTGCTGGGTAATCTTCGCTTGGGGCGTCAAGTGTTCAGGCAGCGCCTCGGCCGGCGGGTCGATGATGTCGGGCAATGTGGCAAACACGCTTTTGACGATCAGGTCGGCCATGACGCTCAACCCGGCGATGTCCAGGTGTTGCAGCTTGGGCATCAGCGACAGGTCGGCGGCCAGGTCGGAGCTGATGTCTTCGCGCAAGCGGCCGATGGCCTGGCGCACCGGCAACGAGCCGCCATATTGTTCGCGGGCGAGAAACAGGAACTGCGAACGATTGGCTGACACCACATCGAGAAAGATCCGCACCGACGCATCGATGATGCCGCCCATGACAAACTCGTTGTGCCGTACCAGGCGAATGGTTTCGCGGAAAGTCTGGCCAACCTCGCTGACCAGCACGAGGCCCAGTTCGTCCATGTCGGCGAAATGCCGGTAGAAACCGGTGGGCACGATCCCGGCGGTTTTCGCCACTTCACGCAGGCTCAGGCTGCCGAATCCTCGGCCGCCTTCCATCAAATGGCGAGCAGCGTCCATCAGGGCGTTGCGGGTTTGTTGTTTCTGTTCGGCGCGGGGCAGCATCGCAAGGGTGTTTTCTGAAGTAGACAGCGGCGCACTCTAGCAAATCGGCTTCGCTGGCGTCGAACGAGGATAGGGAGATCGAGCGGGGAAGAATTCGGCTGTTACAAACGCAATATCCAGACAGTCAAAAGCCCAATCCGCTGATTGGGCTTTTTTTCAGGGCGGCCATGGGGCTTAGCTCATGGTGCTGTTGCGTTCGATCACACGATCACCACCACCTTCGGCCAGTGTTTGGCCTGGAGTGCGGTCGGAGCCGTCAGCGGCGAGGGTTTGGCCTGGAGTGCG
>NZ_RCOE01000122.1:0-11398 GCF_004321495.1 Pseudomonas sp. Sample_10 | reverse complement strand
TCCAAGTACGGCATCGAAGATTACCTGGAAATCAAATACCTCTGCCTGGGCATCTAAGCCCGGTAAAGGATCGCTTCAAGCGCAAAGGGCACGAGAGCGCTGTCCCTTTGCGCCGCTTCAAACCGGAATTTTCTCGGCGACCGGGAACGCTGTGGCAGTCGATCATCGCATGCTGCCGCCGCTGTTCCCCGTCGCTTTATCCTTGAACCACACCGCCCGATGAGCGGTGAATGAGGAATGTATGAGCAAGACTAATGCTTCTTTGATGGCCCGCCGTACCGCTGCTGTTCCACGTGGTGTTGGCCAGATCCACCCGATCTTCGCCGACTCCGCGAAGAACGCGACCGTAACCGACGTTGAAGGTCGTGAGTTCATCGACTTCGCCGGCGGCATCGCTGTGCTGAACACCGGCCACGTGCACCCGAAAGTCATTGCCGCGGTGACCGAGCAGCTGAACAAGCTGACCCACACTTGCTTCCAGGTTCTGGCCTACGAGCCGTACGTAGAAGTGTGCGAAAAAATCAACGCCAAGGTGCCAGGTGATTTCGACAAGAAAACCCTGCTGGTCACCACCGGTTCCGAAGCCGTGGAAAACTCCATCAAGATCGCCCGTGCCGCCACTGGCCGTGCCGGCGTGATCGCGTTCACCGGCGCTTACCACGGTCGTACCATGATGACCCTGGGCCTGACCGGTAAAGTCGTGCCTTACTCGGCCGGCATGGGCCTGATGCCAGGCGGCATCTTCCGCGCGCTGTACCCGAACGAACTGCACGGTGTGAGCATCGACGACTCGATCGCTTCCATCGAGCGCATCTTCAAGAACGACGCCGAGCCGAAAGACATCGCCGCGATCATCATCGAGCCGGTTCAGGGCGAAGGTGGTTTCTACGTTGCGCCTAAAGAATTCATGAAGCGTCTGCGTGCCCTGTGCGACCAGCACGGCATCCTGCTGATCGCTGACGAAGTGCAGACGGGCGCTGGCCGTACCGGTACTTTCTTCGCCATGGAACAGATGGGCGTTGCCGCCGACCTGACCACCTTCGCCAAATCCATCGCTGGCGGCTTCCCGCTGGCCGGCGTGTGCGGCAAGGCCGAATACATGGACGCCATCGCTCCGGGCGGCTTGGGCGGCACTTACGCCGGTAGCCCGATCGCTTGCGCCGCGGCCCTGGCCGTGATGGAAGTCTTCGAAGAAGAGCACCTGCTGGATCGTTGCAAAGCGGTCGGCGAGCGTCTGGTGACTGGCCTGAAAGCTATCCAGGCCAAGTACCCGGTGATCGGCGAAGTCCGTGCCCTGGGCGCGATGATCGCGGTCGAGCTGTTCGAAAACGGCGACAGCCACAAGCCGAACGCTGCAGCTGTAGCGTCCGTCGTGGCCAAGGCGCGCGACAAGGGTCTGATCCTGCTGTCCTGCGGCACCTACGGCAACGTTCTGCGCGTTCTGGTACCGCTGACTTCGCCGGACGAGCAACTGGACAAAGGCTTGGCGATCATCGAAGAGTGCTTCTCCGAGCTGTGATCTCCTAGTGTGACCTGATCGACAAAAAACCCGCTTCGGCGGGTTTTTTTATGCCAACCGAAATGTAACCCGCGCATTAGCGCTGTATCGAAAGGCCAGCATTCGCTAAGGTTCAGACATTGCCAGGGAGAGCTGTATGACCGTCGTCAATTTACCCGCCGTTCCGAGAGTACTGATTGCTGAAGCCGACCCTTGGTCCCGGGATCTGCTCAAGGAAGTGTTGTTGAACGTTCGCTGCGACGCGCGACTGGATCTGTGCGCCGATGGCCATCGGGCGTTGGAGCTGTTGGCGCAAAACCCGTATGACCTGGTGATCGTTGACTGGGAATTGCCGGGCGTCGATGGCCTGAATGTGTTGCGCAATGTCCGTCAACGCAAACGCAATCCTCCGTTGCCCTTCATCCTGATGAGCAGCCGCAACGACAGTGCGAGTGTGCGCGAGGCGTTGCCCTTGGCGCCTACCGCGTACCTGACCAAGCCGCTGAACATGGAAAGCCTGACCCAACGGCTGCAGGATCTGCTGCTCAGCGCCGGCCAGGAGGTGTCGTGCGAAATCCCGGCATTGGCGCCAGGCATGACATTGTCAGTGTTCCTGGAGCGTCGTCGTGAACTGGCCGAAGGCGCGCCGTTGATGACCGATGTGCAGTTGGCGGTCAAACGCAGCCTCAACCCCAATGGTCTCGACCTGACGGTGCTGGAAAGTGAAATTCGCACCGATCCCCAGATTACTGCCGTGCTGATCGCTGCCGCCAACAGCGCGGCCCAGCACCATGGTGCCGCCGTACAAACCTTGTCTCAGGCGCTGCATCGACTGGGTACCGGACAAAGCATGAACCTGATTCTGGGGTTGGCGCTCAAACGCAGTGCCCGCCTCAGCGATCCGTATCTGGCGGACCACGCGGAGCGCTATTGGGACCTGTCGCTGCACACGGCGGAATACGCGCGAACCCTGGCGCGCCTGCTCGACCTGGATCAGGCACGTTGTTATTGCGCGGGCATGCTGCATCGCTTGGGTGATTTGGCGTTGCTGCGTTGCTTGCAGGAATGGAAGCAAGCCGGTGGCGAGTTGGACGAGCAAGAGGAGGTCGGAGAAGCGCTGGCCGAATTCGGCGCCGCCTATGGTTCGGCATTACGTACGCGCTGGCGGCTGCCTTTGGAGCTGCGAGAGCTGATTGCCGCGGTCTACCAGCTCGGTGGCGGGGTTTATTCGCGCGAGGCCCTGGTGATGAACATGGCGGCGCAACTGGCGCGGTTGACTGAGCATGAAGGCATCGAAGAGCTGGCCAGGAGCCGAACGGCGAGGTTACTCAAGATCGGGTTGCCGGAGTTGATGCGGATGCGCAAAAAATAGACTCACCCCTAAACACTGTGGGAGCGAGCCTACAGGGGGCTGTGCTGAGCCGGTCAGGCGGTGACGATCCGGTTCTTGCCTTCGCGCTTGGCCTGGTACATCGCGGCATCTGCGCGAGCAAACAGGCTGTCGATGTTTTCGTCTTCAGCTGTGAGGCTGGTCAGGCCCTGGCTGACGGTGATGCCAAATGTCTGGCCGTCATGGTTAAAGCTCAAGCGCTGGATCTCCCGTTGCAGACGCTCGGCCACCTGCAGGGCCATCTCCGGTGAGCAGCCGGGGAAAATCGCTGCGAATTCTTCACCACCAATTCGCCCGAACAGATCGCCGCGACGTAGCGCTGCGCGGCCGCTGTCAGCAATCCGTTGCAGCACGTTGTCGCCTTCCTGGTGACCGTAAGTGTCGTTGATCACTTTGAAATCATCGATGTCCAGCATCAGGAACGACAGCGGCATGCCTTGCTGCCTTGCCAGTTCGAATTCCTGATGCGCACCGTCGAAGAAATGTCGGCGATTGCTGCTCTGCGTCAGAGCGTCGGTAGTGGCCAGGCGTTGCAACTCGGTTTCCATCTGCTTTTTTTCGGTGATGTCTTCCGCGATACCCACAATGATCAGCGGCAGGCCGGGGTCCGTCTGACGGTTGATGAAACATTTGTCGCTGAGCCAGCGCACCTTTCCGTCCCCATCGATGATCCGGTATTCGCGGTCTTCGACAGCACCTTTTTCCAGCACCTGTGCCAGGCTGCTCTCGGCGTATTCCAGGTCGTCGGGATAGATGCTGTCGCGCCACTGATTGAAGTCGGACAGCAAAAGGTCGGCGGAGCGGCCGAAAATCCGTTCATAAGCGGGGCTGACATACAGCACCTGGCGGGTTTCCCAGTTGAATGCCCAAAGTACGGCGTTGACGCTGACCAGCAGGGTGCTGAACAGCTGTTCGCGCTCACTCAGGCGCGCCACTTCGCCTTGAGCGTGCATCAGCGCCAACAGGGTTTGTGCGGCTTCTGGCCACTGCGCAGGGGATGAGTCTTGTTGGTTTCTATTGACCATTGGCACAAATCTCAAAGGACGTGCGCCGCTTGAGGTTCGAAAGCGGCCATAACGAAGCCCGCCGGGGCGGCGAAGTGTCTTTGAGATGGGGGATTTGCAGCGAAGTTCCCGCTTTTTTTGGCGAGGGAGCTTGCTCCCGCTGGGCGGTCCTGACAACGCGTTTTATTTGTCAGGTTGGCGGCCGCTTCGCAGCCGAGCGGGAGCAAGCTCCCTCGCCACAGTCAGGCAGTAGGGGGCAGCGAGCAAGCTCCCTTGCCACAGTCAGGCGGTAGGGCGCAGGGAATAGGTTTTCAATTGGTCAGCGAAATCACGCAGGGATTGAATCCCGCTGGCTTCAGCTTCGTGTACCCAGTCCTTGATGGCAGCCAGCATGTCATGACCATTTGAACTGGTTTTGACCCAGATCTGCTGCAGGGCCAGGCGTTTCTCGTAAATGACCTTCAACGCCTGGCTGTGCTCGAGCATGTTCTGGATGCGTACGTGGTGCTTGTCATCCAGCAGGCTGGTCTCCCGGGAGAGCAGGCGCTTGGCGCGGTGGAACTGGTGACGGACCGAGTGATCGACTTTCTCCAGCTCTTGCTTGACCAGCGGGCCGATCACCAATTTGCGGTACTGGGCCATGATCTGGAAGCGGTTGTTGAGGATCGCCATCGCGGTGTCCATGTCGAGGCTGCCTTTGCCCTCGACGCGGTGTGCAATCGGCGCGACCCGCTGGACCTTGGCCAGACGCAGGAAGCTGAACACTTGAATCCATGCCCAGCCCATGTCGAATTCCCACTTCTTCACCGACAGTTTGGCCGAGTTAGGGTAGGTGTGATGGTTGTTATGCAGTTCTTCGCCGCCAATGAGAATGCCCCAGGGCACCAGATTGGTCGCCGCATCGCGGCATTCGAAGTTGCGGTAACCGACGGCATGTCCCAGGCCATTGACCACGCCGGCGGCCCACACGGGAATCCACATCATCTGGACGGCCCAGATGGTGATGCCGATGGTGCCGAACAGCAGCAGGTCGATGACGCCCATGATCGCCACGCCCAGCAGCGGGAAGCGGGAGTAAAGGTTGCGCTCGATCCAGTCTTCGGGGCAGTTCTTGCCGTAGATGCGCAGGGTCTCGGGGTTTTCCGCTTCGGCGCGATAAAGCTCGGCGCCTTTGCGCAGCACGGTGGACAGGCCTTTGACGACCGGGCTGTGCGGGTCGTCTTCGGTTTCGCATTTGGCGTGATGCTTGCGGTGGATAGCGGTCCACTCACGGGTGTTCTGCGCGGTGGTCAGCCACAGCCAGAAACGGAAAAAATGTTTCAGGCCCGCATTCAGCTCCAGCGAGCGGTGGGCTGAATAACGGTGCAGATAGACCGTGACGGCGACGATTGTCACGTGGGTCATCAGCAGGGTGACTGCCACCAGCGACCAGGGCGACAAGCCGAGAAAACCTTCGTACCACATAGGCTATAGGGCCCTCGATAAATAAAAAAACAGCCGTTGCATTATCACTAAGCCCGCGCAGAAAACCAGTCGCCCTTTCAGATAAGAGTGGCTGGATGTTTCTTTAAATCTATAATCCCGGCAATTTTGTAGGGACATGGACCGTCGTATGTCTGCCAGCTATCGCGATGCCTTGCGCGCAGCGCTGCTTTACCTGTTGCTTTCTGTGGTCTGGCTGCAGGCTAGTGACTATTTATTGAACAGTTTCTTCGATCACTCGCTCGAGCGGTTGCGATGGCAACTGATCAACGGTTACCTCTGGGTGGCGGTGAGCGCCGGGTTGATCTTCATTGCCCGTGCCCGGCTGTTTCGATGTCTTGGCATCGGCGCCAAACTGCGCGAACGCAGTGAGGATCGCGAGCGATTGCGTCAGGCGGCCGCCGTGTTTGATTGCACCCGCGAAGGGGTGTTGGTAACCGATAGCGACGGGCTGATTGTCCATGTGAATCGCGCCTTCATGGAGATCACCGGCTATCAAGGTGAAGAGGTGTTGGGGCAGCGACCCAGTCTGTTCAAATCCGGTCGTCATTCGGCGGATTTCTATCAGGCGATGTTTGCCACCCTGGACAATTTGGGCGAGTGGAGCGGGGAAATCTGGAATCGGCGCAAAAGCGGGGAAATTTACCCGCAATGGCAAACCATCCGCCTCATTTTCGATGACCAGGGGCGACGCAGCCATTTTGTGGCGGTGTTTTCCGATATCAGTGCGGTCAAGAATTCCGAACACGAGCTGATGCACCTGGCGCACCACGACCCGCTGACTGATTTGCCCAATCGCTTGCTGCTCACCGATCGTGCCGAACAAGCCCTGGCCTCGGCGCAGCTTCACAAACGCGGTTGTGCATTGCTGGTGGTGGATCTCGATCACTTCAAGATGATCAACGACAGCCTTGGGCATCCCATCGGGGATCAGTTGCTCAAGGCTGTAGCCGGGCGTCTGAAAGGCATGTTTGACCCGGGCATCACACTGGCGCGACTGGGCGGCGACGAATTTGCCGTGTTGGCCGATTGCTGTCCGCAATTGATCCAGGCAGCTGCGCTGGCGCAACGGATCATCAACGGCCTCAAAGAGCCTTTCGCTATCGAGGGGCGCCAACTGTTTATCAATGCGAGCATAGGCATCAGCCTGTTCCCCAGCGATGCGTTGAGCGCCGAACAACTGTTGCGCAATGCCGATTCGGCGCTGTTCAAGGCCAAAAGCGCGGGTCGCAACGGATATGCGCTCTACACCGAAGAATTGACTGCCCATGCTCAGCAACGGGTCGAAGTCGCATTCCAATTGCGTCAGGCGCTGGAACAGCAGCAATTACGGGTTTATTACCAGCCGGTGCATGACCTGCAAACCAGCCGCTTGATCGGTGTCGAGGCGCTGGTGCGCTGGGAGCATCCTCTGCGCGGCCTGGTGTCGCCGGCAGAATTCATCCCCGTCGCCGAGCGCACTGGGCTAATTGCCGAAATCGATGCCTGGGTGATGCAGCAGGCGTGTCAGCAGATGTGTCAGTGGCGGCAGGCCGGTGTTGAAATTTCGTTTGTCGCGGTGAATGTTTCTTCGCGATTGTTCGCTCGTCGTGAGCTTTATGGGCAAGTGGCGCAGGTCCTGCACGAAACCGGGCTGGAACCTGCTTGCCTGGAGCTGGAAGTCACCGAAAGCGCGGTGATGGAGGACCCGGAGGTCGCGCTTGAGCAAATGCATCGACTGCGCGAATTGGGCGTGCGCCTGGCCATCGACGATTTCGGCACCGGTTATTCGTCATTGCTGCGGC
This sequence comes from Pseudomonas sp. Sample_10, assembly GCF_004321495.1. Taxonomy (NCBI): domain Bacteria; kingdom Pseudomonadati; phylum Pseudomonadota; class Gammaproteobacteria; order Pseudomonadales; family Pseudomonadaceae; genus Pseudomonas; species Pseudomonas sp. Sample_10. Next base: position 4,240 of record NZ_RCOE01000122.1, on the reverse strand, counting down.
TAAAACGCTTGCCGGTGCAGAAACTCAAGATTGATCAGGGTTTCGTCGCCGGTCTGCCTTGGGATGAAGACGACTCGGCCATTGTGCGGGTCATCATCGCCCTGGCGCAGAGCATGGGTATGCAAGTACAGGCGGAGGGCGTCGAAACGGTCGAGCAGGCGGCGTTCCTGCTTGAGCACGGCGCTGATCAGGGCCAGGGGTACTGGTTTGGTCGGCCGGTGCCGCCAATGGAGTTGGATTGGGCCCGAACCCCCATCATCTGATCGTTCCCCCATGCTCCGCGTGGGAACGCATCCCGTGGCGCTCTGCGTCACCCTGAGATCAGGGACGAAGAGCGTCCTCGGCGGCATTCCCACGCGGTGCGTGGGAAGATAAGTCTTTTGGTTATATAAACATTCTTAAATAGTCTTTTTAAGAATATCTGCGCCTCTCTACTATTGGTTTCACGCCGCAAGCAGTGCCGCCACTGCCAGGCAACCACACAGTCGAAGGAGCAGCACCATGAGCGCATCTCTGCGTAGCGTTGACGGTCAGGACGAAGCAACCATTCTGCGTGAAATCCAGAGCGCCCTGCGCGATCTGCGATTCGGCGCCGTGGAAATCACAGTGCACAACGCCCAGGTGGTCCAGATCGAACGCAAGGAAAAATTCCGTTTGCAGCAGCCGGGCAACAAGCCGGGCTGAACCTTGCGATCCTTGCGCCGGCACCGCGATTCCTAAAATCCATAAGAACTAGCCAATAGAATTCCAGGAGCTTTCACCATGTCGTCGATTCGCCATTTCGCTTTGGCCGCTCTGGCCAGTGCTCTTTTTGCCGGTACCGCGGTTGCCAAGGATTACGAGCTGTTGAACGTGTCGTATGACCCGACCCGTGAGCTCTATCAGGAATACAACGCCGAATTCATCAAGTCCTGGCAGAAGGATCATGCGGGCGATACGGTGAAAATCCAGCAATCCCACGGCGGTTCTGGCAAACAAGGCCGGGCGGTCATTGATGGTCTGCGTGCCGACGTGGTGACGCTGGCGCTGGCCGGTGACATCGACGAAATCGCCAAGCTTGGCAAAACCCTGCCAGCGGATTGGCAAAAGCGGCTGCCGGAAGCGAGCACGCCGTACACGTCGACCATCGTGTTCCTGGTGCGCAAGGGCAACCCTAAAGGCATCAAGGATTGGGGCGACCTGATCAAGAACGACGTGTCGGTGATCACGCCAAACCCGAAGACTTCCGGCGGCGCACGCTGGAACTTCCTTGCGGCGTGGGCCTACGGTCTGAAAGCCAATGGCGGCAACGAAGCCAAGGCTAAAGAGTATGTGCAGACCCTGTTCAAGCACGTACCTGTGCTGGATACCGGTGCTCGCGGTTCGACCATCACCTTCGTCAACAACGGGCAGGGTGACGTGCTGCTGGCCTGGGAAAACGAAGCTTTCCTGGCGCTCAAAGAAGATGGCGGCGCCGACAAGTTCGACATTGTCGTACCTTCTTTGTCGATCCTCGCCGAGCCGCCGGTGGCGCTGGTCGACAAGAACGCCGAGAAAAAGGGCAACACCGAGATCGCCGAGGCGTACCTCAAGCACCTGTACAGCCCGGCCGGTCAGGAAATTGCGGCGAAAAACTTCTATCGTCCACGTGACAAGGACGTGGCCGCCAAGTACGCCCAGCAGTTCCCGAAACTGGAGCTGGTGACCATCGACAAGGATTTTGGCGGGTGGAAAACCGCGCAACCGAAATTCTTCAATGACGGCGGCGTGTTCGACCAGATCTACCAGGCGCAGTAATCTGAACAATCCGGATTCATTGTGGCGAGGGAGCTTGCTCCCGCTTGAGTGCGAAGCGCTCATTAGAAGCAGGGACCGCTGCGCAGTCCAGCGCGAGCAAGCTCCCTCGCCACACAACCAAGGACTTTTATGTCGCGTCGTATCTCCCCCGTCATACCCGGCTTCGGGCTGACGCTGGGGTACACCTTGGTGTACCTCAGTCTGATTGTGCTCATACCACTGGCGGCGATGTTCGTGCACGCCGCTCAACTCACCTGGGATCAGTTCTGGGCAATCATCTCGGCACCACGGGTGCTGGCGGCGTTGAAGCTGAGCTTCGGCACCGCACTGTATGCCGCGATCATCAACGGCATCATCGGCACGCTGCTGGCGTGGGTGCTGGTGCGCTATACCTTCCCGGGGCGCAAAGTCATCGACGCGATGATCGACCTGCCGTTCGCGTTGCCCACCGCGGTGGCGGGCATCGCGCTGACTGCGCTTTACGCCCCCACCGGGCTGGTCGGTCAGTTCGCCACGGACCTGGGTTTCAAGATCGCTTACACCCCTCTGGGCATCACCCTTGCCCTGACTTTTGTGACACTTCCATTCGTAGTACGTACCGTACAGCCAGTATTGGCCGATATCCCCCGTGAAGTCGAAGAAGCGGCGGCGTGCCTGGGGGCGAAGCCATGGCAGGTGTTCCGTCATATCCTCGTGCCGGCACTGCTGCCGGCCTGGTTGACCGGCTTTGCCCTGGCCTTTGCCCGTGGGGTTGGCGAGTACGGTTCGGTGATTTTCATCGCCGGTAACATGCCGATGAAAACCGAAATCCTGCCGCTGCTGATCATGGTCAAGCTCGACCAGTACGATTACACCGGCGCTACCTCCATTGGTGTACTGATGCTGGTGGTTTCTTTCATTCTGCTGCTGCTGATCAACCTGTTGCAGCGGCGCATCGAAACCCCATAAGGAGGCGCGAACATGTCCCAATCGTCTATCGCGGCCGCCTCTTCGGCCAACGCTGCCCGCCGTGGCAGTGCGACTTCGCGGCGCATCCTGATCGGCCTCGGCTGGCTGATCTTTGCCCTGTTTCTGTTGCTGCCGCTGTTCATCGTGGTGTCCCAGGGTTTGAAGCTCGGTATCGGTGCGTTTTTCACCGCCATCTTCGAGCCGGATGCGTTGTCCGCCCTGAAACTCACGGTGATCGCCGTACTGATTTCGGTGCCGTTGAACCTGGTGTTCGGCGTCAGCGCCGCGTGGTGCGTGAGCAAATACACGTTCCGTGGCAAGAGCATGCTGGTGACGCTGATCGACCTGCCGTTCTCGGTATCGCCGGTGATCGCCGGTCTGGTCTATGTGCTGATGTTCGGCGCCCAGGGCCTGTTCGGCCCGTGGCTGCAGGATCACGACATCCAGATCGTGTTCGCCTTGCCGGGCATTGTGCTGGCGACGATTTTCGTCACCGTGCCGTTCGTGGCCCGTGAGCTGATCCCGCTGATGCAAGAGCAGGGCACGCAGGAAGAAGAAGCCGCGCGTTTGCTCGGGGCCAATGGCTGGCAGATGTTCTGGCACGTCACCGTGCCCAACATCAAATGGGGCCTGATCTATGGCGTGGTGTTGTGTACTGCGCGGGCCATGGGTGAGTTCGGTGCGGTGTCGGTGGTGTCCGGGCACATTCGCGGGGTGACCAACACCTTGCCGCTGCACGTCGAGATCCTCTACAACGAATACAACCACGTGGCCGCGTTCGCCGTGGCGAGCCTGTTGCTGATCCTGGCGCTCTTCATCCTGCTGCTCAAGCAGTGGAGCGAAAACCGTATCAACCGCCTGCGCGCCAGCGCCGCGGAGGAATAATTCATGTCGATCGAAGTGCGTAACGTCAGCAAGAATTTCAATGCGTTCAAAGCGCTGGACAACATCAGCCTGGACATTCAGAGCGGCGAGCTCGTCGCGTTGCTCGGCCCATCGGGCTGTGGCAAGACCACGCTGTTGCGGATCATTGCCGGCCTGGAAACCCCGGACAACGGCAGCATCGTGTTCCACGGAGAAGACGTGTCCGGCCATGACGTGCGTGATCGCAACGTCGGTTTCGTGTTCCAGCACTACGCCCTGTTCCGCCACATGACGGTGTTCGATAACGTCGCGTTCGGCCTGCGCATGAAGCCGAAGAACCAGCGCCCGAACGAAAGCCAGATCGCGGCGAAAGTCCACGAACTGCTGAACATGGTGCAACTGGACTGGTTGTCGGATCGCTACCCGGAACAACTCTCCGGTGGTCAGCGTCAGCGGATTGCGCTGGCCCGTGCCTTGGCGGTGGAGCCCAAAGTGCTGCTGCTCGACGAACCCTTCGGTGCCCTCGACGCCAAGGTCCGTAAAGAGTTGCGCCGCTGGCTGGCGCGCCTGCACGAAGACATCAACCTGACGTCCGTTTTCGTGACCCACGACCAGGAAGAAGCGATGGAAGTCGCCGACCGCATCGTGGTGA
>NZ_RCOE01000026.1:0-11652 GCF_004321495.1 Pseudomonas sp. Sample_10 | reverse complement strand
TTGAATGGCCTTCCTTGCACTCGGTATTAACCACAAGACTGCTTCAGTAGACGTCCGCGAGCGCGTGGCCTTTACCCCTGAGCAGCTGGTTGAGGCCTTGCAGCAGCTCTGCCGACTCACCGACAGCCGCGAAGCTGCGATCCTCTCCACCTGCAATCGCAGTGAACTCTATATAGAACAGGATCACCTGTCGGCGGATACCGTGCTGCGCTGGTTGGCCGATTATCATCATTTGAGCCTGGATGAATTGCGTGCGAGCAGTTATGTGCACGAAGATGATGCGGCAGTTCGTCACATGATGCGCGTGGCTTCCGGGCTCGATTCGCTGGTGTTGGGTGAGCCTCAGATTCTCGGGCAGATGAAATCGGCGTATGCCGTGGCTCGCGAGGCGGGCACCATCGGGCCGCTGCTCGGGCGCTTGTTCCAGGCCACGTTCAATGCCGCCAAGCAAGTGCGCACCGACACCGCCATCGGTGAGAACCCGGTGTCCGTGGCCTTTGCCGCGGTCAGCCTGGCGAAACAGATTTTCAGCGACTTGCAGCGCAGCCAGGCGCTGTTGATCGGCGCGGGCGAGACCATCACCCTGGTCGCCCGCCATCTGCATGATCTGGGGGTCAAGCGCATCGTAGTGGCCAACCGCACTCTGGAACGCGCCAGCATTCTGGCCGAACAGTTTGGCGCGCATGCCGTATTGCTGTCGGATATTCCGGCTGAACTGGTGCGCAGTGACATCGTCATCAGTTCAACCGCCAGCCAGTTGCCGATCCTCGGCAAGGGCGCTGTGGAAAGCGCGCTGAAGTTGCGCAAGCACAAACCTATTTTCATGGTGGACATCGCCGTACCGCGGGATATCGAACCGGAAGTCGGCGAGTTGGACGACGTTTATCTCTACAGCGTCGACGATCTCCACGAAGTCGTCGCCGAGAACCTCAAGAGCCGCCAGGGCGCCGCCCAGGCCGCGGAAGAGATGGTCTCGGTCGGTGCCGAAGATTTCATGATCCGCTTGCGCGAATTGGCGGCGGTCGACGTGCTCAAGGCCTATCGTCAACAGAGTGAACGTCTGCGCGACGAAGAATTGCAAAAGGCCCAGCGTCTGCTGGCCAACGGCGGCAGCGCCGAAGAAGTGCTGGTGCAACTGGCGCGGGGCCTGACCAACAAACTCTTGCACGCACCCAGCGTGCAGTTGAAAAAGCTCTCTGCCGAAGGTCGCCTCGATGCGCTGGCGATGGCCCAGGAACTCTTTGCCCTCAATGAGGGCTCATCGGATAGCTTTTCGGATAAGAAACCGCAATGAAAGCGTCACTGCTCAATAAGCTGGACATCCTCCAGGACCGTTTCGAGGAACTGACCGCCCTGCTTGGCGATGGCGAGGTCATTTCCGATCAGAACAAATTCCGCACCTACTCCAAGGAATACGCGGAAGTCGAGCCGATCGTCGAAACCTATAAACAGCTGCTCAAAGTGCAAGGCGACCTCGAAGGTGCCCAGGCACTGCTCAAGGACAGCGACCCGGACATGCGCGAGATGGCCGTGGAAGAAGTCCGCGAAGCCAAGGAGCGCCTGGTCGAACTGGAAGCCAGCCTGCAACGCATGCTGTTGCCCAAGGACCCGAATGACGGACGCAACGTGTTCCTCGAAATCCGTGCCGGCACCGGCGGCGACGAGGCGGCGATTTTCTCCGGCGACCTGTTCCGCATGTATTCGCGATACGCCGAGCGTCGCGGCTGGCGCGTGGAGATCCTTTCGGAAAACGAGGGTGAGCACGGCGGCTATAAAGAAGTCATCGCCCGGGTCGAAGGCGACAACGTCTACGGCAAGCTGAAGTTCGAATCCGGTGCGCACCGCGTGCAACGGGTACCGGCTACCGAGTCCCAGGGTCGTATCCATACTTCGGCCTGTACTGTGGCGGTGTTGCCCGAGCCGGACGAGCAAGAGGCCATCGAGATCAATCCGGCGGATTTGCGGATCGACACTTACCGCTCCTCGGGGGCCGGTGGTCAGCATGTGAACAAAACCGATTCGGCCATTCGTATCACGCACTTGCCATCCGGCATCGTTGTGGAATGCCAGGAGGAGCGTTCGCAGCACAAGAACCGCGCCCGTGCGATGTCCTGGTTGTCGGCCAAACTCAACGACCAGCAGACCAGCGCCGCGGCCAACGCCATTGCCAGCGAGCGCAAGTTGCTGGTCGGTTCCGGTGACCGCTCCGAACGCATTCGCACCTACAACTTTGCCCAGGGCCGGGTCACCGACCATCGGGTCAACCTGACGCTGTATTCGCTCGATGAAATCCTCGCCGGTGGCGTCGATGCGGTGATCGAGCCGTTGCTGGCCGAATACCAGGCTGATCAACTCGCGGCGATAGGTGAGTAAATGACGATCATTGCCAGTTTGTTGCGCGCCGCCGATTTGCCCGACTCGCCCACAGCGCGCCTGGACGCCGAACTGTTGCTGGCGGCGGCGTTGGGCAAGTCCCGCAGTTTTTTGCACACCTGGCCGGAACGTATCGTGCCGAGCGAAGCGGCGCTGACCTTCGCCGAGTTTTTGCAACGCCGTCGTGGCGGTGAGCCGGTGGCCTACATTCTTGGCCAGCAAGGTTTCTGGAAGCTTGATCTGGAAGTGGCACCACACACATTGATTCCGCGTCCGGATACCGAACTTCTGGTCGAAGCCGCACTTGAATTGCTGCCCGCCACGCCGGCAAAAGTACTGGACCTCGGCACCGGCAGTGGCGCAATCGCCCTGGCCCTGGCCAGCGAACGTCCTGCGTGGAAGGTCACGGCCGTAGACCGCGTGCTGGAAGCCGTTGCCCTGGCCGAGCGCAATCGCCAGCGTCTGCACCTGCACAATGCCACGGTTCTGTGCAGCCACTGGTTCAGTGCGCTGCAAGGGCAACGATTCGAGTTGATCATCAGTAATCCGCCTTACATCGCCGCCGCCGATCCGCATCTGGTGGAAGGCGACGTGCGCTTCGAACCGGCCAGCGCCCTGGTCGCGGGTGTCGACGGGCTCGATGATTTGCGCTTGATCGTCGCCCAGGCACCGGATCATCTGGGAGCGGGTGGCTGGCTGATGCTCGAACACGGTTACGATCAGGCCGAGGCGGTGCGCGATTTGCTCTTGACCCGTGGTTTTGAACAGGTCCATAGCCGCACCGATCTGGGGGGGCATCAACGCATCAGCCTGGGACGCCTGCCATGCTGAATGATCAGGAATTGCTGCGCTACAGCCGACAGATTCTGTTGCAGCACATCGACATCGACGGTCAATTGCGCTTGAAGGACAGCCGCGTGCTGATCGTCGGCCTCGGAGGTCTGGGTGCTCCGGTGGCGCTGTATCTGGCGGCGGCGGGGGTGGGTGAAATGCATCTGGCGGACTTCGACACCGTCGACCTGACCAACCTGCAGCGCCAGATCATCCATGACACCGACAGCGTCGGCATGAGCAAGGTGGATTCAGCGATCAAGCGCCTGACGGCCATCAACCCCGAGATTCAACTGGTTGCCCATCGCACGGCATTGGATGAAGACTCCCTGGCCGCGGCGGTGGCCGGCGTGGATCTGGTGCTCGACTGTTGCGACAACTTTTCCACCCGTGAAGCGGTGAATGCCGCGTGTGTGGCTGCCGGTAAGCCTCTGGTCAGCGGCGCGGCGATTCGTCTGGAGGGGCAATTGTCGGTGTTCGACCCACGCCGCCCGGAAAGCCCGTGCTACCACTGTTTGTACGGGCACGGCAGCGAAGCCGAATTGACCTGCAGCGAGGCCGGAGTGGTGGGGCCGCTGGTGGGTTTGGTGGGCAGCTTGCAGGCGCTCGAAGCGCTGAAGTTGCTGGCCGTTTTCGGCGAGCCACTGGTGGGGCGCCTGTTGTTGATCGATGCCTTGGGCTCGCGCTTCCGTGAATTGCGGGTCAAGCGCGATCCGGGTTGCAGCGTCTGTGGGCCAAAGCATGCGTGAAGCGCCGATCGGCGTGTTCGACTCCGGCGTCGGTGGACTTTCGGTGCTGGCCGAAATCCAGCGTTTGCTGCCCAACGAATCACTCTTGTACGTCGCCGATTGCGGGAATATCCCTTACGGCGAAAAGACGCCGGAATTTATCCGCCAGCGCTGCAGCGTCATGGCCAAGTTCTTTGAGCACCAGGGCGCCAAGGCCCTGGTACTGGCCTGCAATACGGCGACGGTTGCAGGGGTTGCTGACTTGCGTCGCGATTATCCGCAGTGGCCCATCGTCGGCATGGAACCTGCCGTCAAGCCGGCCGCCGCCGCCACCCGCAGTGGCGTGGTCGGAGTGCTCGCCACCACCGGCACCTTGCAGAGCGCCAAGTTCGCCGCGCTGCTCGACCGTTTCGCCACTGATGTTCGGGTGATCACCCAGCCTTGCCCCGGGTTGGTGGAGCTGATCGAGAACGGCGATCTGCACAGTACGGCTTTGCGTGAAATGCTCGAGGGTTACGTCGGGCCGCTGCTTGGCGCAGGCGCTGACACCATCATCCTGGGGTGCACGCATTACCCTTTTCTCAAACCGTTGCTCAGGCAGATGATCCCCGACGACATCAGCCTGATCGATACCGGCGCGGCGGTCGCCCGACAACTTCAGCGGCTTTTGGCCGATCGCCAATTGCTGGCTGAAGGACCTGCGCGTCCTGCACAGTTCTGGAGCAGTGCCGATCCAGACCATTTCGCAAATATATTGCCGGTTTTGTGGAATAAAGCTGGGGTTGTGCGAAGCTTTGAAGCGTAGGCAAGTCTTAGGGGAGCGTTGAAAAAAATCGGGGTGAACTTCTGATAAATCGCCGACTTCTATAGCTGTGAATGTCGAGCAACAAAAATACCAAACGTAATCGTTCGGAAAAGGAAGTTTCTAATGAAGCGTCTATTTTGTTTGGCCGCGATTGCGGCTGCATTGATGGGGCACAGTTTCACTGCACAGGCCGCAGGTGTGGAATTTGCGGTCGGCCAGACCGGCGAGTCAACCATGACTTATCGACTGGGCATGCAGTTCGATTGGGACCAGAGCTGGTGGCAAACCGACGTCGGTCGCCTGACCGGTTACTGGAGCGGCGCTTACACCTATTGGGAAGGTGACAAGACTTCGAGTAACAACAGTCTGTCGTTCTCGCCCGTGTTGGTTTACGAATTCGCCGGCCAGAACGTCAAACCCTACGTCGAGCTTGGGGTTGGCGTGGCGCTTTTCTCCGACACTGAAATCGAAAACAACGATCTGGGTAGCTCGTTTCAGTTCGAGGACCGTTTCGGCGTTGGCCTGCGCTTTGCCGGCGGGCATGAAGTCGGTGTTCGGGCCACTCACTATTCCAATGCCGGGATCAGCAGTCCCAATAACGGGGTAGAGAGCTACGCGTTGCATTACACGATGCCTTTGTAAGGCTGATACAAGATCCCATGCAGGAGCGAGCAGGCTCGCTGCTGCATGGGTAATCAGCGATACGCCGTCGAAATCCCCTGGCGCTCCTCAATGCATTCCGGCGCGCCCATCTCGAACTCACGACAGATCAACGGGCGTTTCTCGTAGATGGTGCACATCATCGTGTTGCGATCCAGCGCGGCACACCAGCCGTCATCCAGACGCAACATGACCTCGCCACCCCAGTCATCGGTATCGATATAGCGTTCGGGTACGCCTGTATCGGTGATCAACATGACTTCGAGCTGGCAGCAGCAGGCGGCACAAGTCGAGCAGGTCACCGCGGGAATGGCGATTTGCGTATGAGGGATGGTTTTCATGGCGCGCAGTGTAAGGCAGTGGCGCGGTGCTGTGTGAAAGTGCAGACGGGCGCGGTGTCAGGGCTGGTCCTTGATTGGCGGGTTGCGGCGCACCATTCTTTTACCGATCTCCAGTTTTACCTGATCCGGCATTTTCGACATTGGCCATAGGGCGGCCATGAACATTCCTGGAAACGCTATCTCCAGCGGCCGATCCCTGAGTTTGCTGACGATGTGCCGTGCGGCTTTGTCCGCAGGCCAGCTCTGGGGCATGGGAAAGTCGTTTTTCGCCGTCAGCGGTGTATTGGCCAAACCAGGACTGACCACGGTGACTTCAATCCCTTGTGGGGCAAGGTTGATACGCGAGGATTCGAACAAGTAACGCAAGCCGGCCTTCGAGGCGCCATGGGCTTCTGCCTGCGGCAGCGGCAGGTAGGTCACCGAACTGGCCACCCCCACCAGGTGCGGGGCGATGCCTTTGCGCAGCAGAGGCAAGGCGGCTTCGATGCAATAGCTGCTGGCGAGCAGATTGGTGCGCACCACATGCTCGACGATCGAGGTGTCGAATTGCTTGGCATCCACGTATTCACAGGTGCCCGCATTGAGGATCACCGTATCCAGAGAACCCCATTGCTCGGCGATCTGTTCGCCGATTTCACGTACGGTCTGACTGTTGGTCAGGTTGCCTGCCACCACCAGAACTTGTCCCGGATAACGTTGGGACATGTCTTTGAGCTGCGTCAGCGAGCGTGAGCTGACGGCCACGTGGGCACCGGTCTTGAGGAGTTCTTCGGCCATCGCGGCACCAATGCCGTTGCTGGCACCGGTCAACCAGTATCGACGTGGCGGTGTCAGAATCATCCCTTTCTCCTTTTCAGCCTGGTAATCAACTGGCCCGACAGGGGGTTGTGTTTTTGGAGAGCAGCACCGGCATCGAAGTGATGTTGGTGGCAAAAGATGTTGTCGTGCTGTTGCAGGAAGCTAATCATGCAAGCCTCCGGCATTTTGCCGTGTCGGCAGGTTTTTGAATGCAGCCAGGGCGCGCGCGCGCGATGCGCTCAGATCGACAATCGGCGATGGATAGTTGGCTACGCCGAACAACCCACCGAGGTGAGCGGGGTTGTGCAGCTCTTTTTTGTTCAGCCCGGACAGTTCCGGCAGCCAGTGCTTGATGAATACACCTTCAGCGTCGAACTTTTCCGACTGGCTCAACGGATTGAAGATCCGAAAGTAAGGCGCTGAATCAGTGCCGGTGGACGAGCTCCACTGCCAGCCGCCATTGTTGGCGGCGAGGTCGCCGTCGATCAGGTTACGCATGAAAAAACGCTCGCCCTCGCGCCAGTCGATCAGCAGATTCTTGGTCAGGAACATCGCCACGATCATGCGCAGACGGTTGTGCATCCAACCGGTTTCCAGCAGCTGGCGCATGGCGGCATCAATGATCGGCAGTCCGGTACGGCCCTCCTGCCAGGCTGCGAGCTCTTCGGGGGCGTGGCGCCAGGCCAGGGCTTCGGTTTCCGGGCGGAAGGCACGATGACGGGAAACCCTCGGGTAGCCCACCAAAATGTGCTTATAGAACTCGCGCCATAGCAGTTCATTGATCCAAGTGACTGCTCCGACTTTGCCACTTTCGAACTCGCCCTGATTGCTTTGCAGTGCGGCATGCAGGCATTGACGTGGTGAAATCACCCCGGCGGCGAGGTACGCCGAAAGTTGGCTGGTGCCGGGCTTGGCCGGGAAATCGCGCTCGCTCTGGTAATAGTCGATCTGTATGTCGGCGAAAGTATCGAGCCGCTGGCGGGCTTCGGTTTCTCCGGCGGGCCACAGCGCTTGAAGGCTGGCGGCAGGTGTCTCGAATCCTTCGACACGGGTGGGGACCGGATCGCTGAGAATCCCAAGCGACGCCTGGGCCATTGGTGTACTGACCAATCGCGGCAGCGCATGGTGCAGGCGTTCGTAGCAGACCTTGCGGAATTGACTGAAAACCTGAAAGTACGTGCCGGTTCTGGTCAGGATACTGCCCGGCTTGAACAGCAACTGATCAAGGTAACTGTGGAATTCGATGCCTTGGCCTGCCAGTGTTTTCGCAACGGCAGCGTCCCGGCGGGTTTCGTGAATGCCGTATTCCTCGTTTACATGTACAGCTTCGATGCGCAGTTGCCGGCAAACATCGAGCAGTACCTTCGGTGCGTCATCCCAGCGCGCAGCCTCGCGAATCAGCAGCGGAATGTTCAATTGGCTCAGCACCTGGCTCAGCTGATCGAGATTGCGTAACCAGAAATCCACTTTGCACGGCGCATCGTCGTGTTCCAGCCATTGCTCCGGGCTGAGCAGGTACACCGCCACGCACGGGCCAACCGCAGCGGCAGCCGAGAGGGCGGTGTTGTCATGTGAGCGCAAGTCGCTGCGCAGCCAGATCAATTGCATGTGATGTCCGTACCAAACCTTATAAAAACGCTACTAAATGAGCCCACGCTGAACCAGCACCTGATGTGCCAACAATGGATCTTCGGCCAGGTGTAAATCGGCAATTTCTGAAGCTTTAGCGGACAACTCGGCGTGGTGAATGCACACCGTTGGTCCAACGATCAATTTTGGGCAGCTGACGTTGTTCAAAAGTTTCGGCAATTGCGAAATGTTTATGGCTTTGCTGGAAAAAAGCAGTACGCCGCGAGCTTGCAGATAATCCGCTGCGACGGCCAGTTCGCCAACAGGCAGCGGCCAGTCGAACACCTCCACCGGGCAATCGGCGCTGCTGATCAGCCAGGCCGTGAGCCACAGGTGAGGTTCCAGTGGCAGGTCCGAGTGGTTGATCAACAGCAATGGCGGTGCGTGCAACTGACGATTGTTGTGGTAGATGCGCGCCCCGAATTTGCTGCGCAGCCAGGAATAAAAAAATACCCGTTCCATCTGTGCGCCGAACTGGCCTTGCCAGCGTTGCTCCAGCTCCGCCAGCAGCGGCAACAACAATTGCTCACACAGTGTTCGCGGCGGATAGAGCGCCATGGCCTGATTGACGGTGTCGTCCAGAGGGCGTTCGGTCAGTTTCGTGACCGCCACCAGCAAGCTATGACGCAGCCTTTGCCAGTCGTTCTCCACCGGTTGGCTGAAAGTCTGTGGGGTATCGAGCAGTTGTTTGACCTGGCTGACGGCAACACCACGGTTGAGCCAGGTGAGGATCGTGTGGATGCGCTGTATGTGTTCGCTGGAAAACAGGCGATGCCCCTTGGGCGTACGTTGCGGAACGATCAGGCCGTAGCGCCGTTCCCAGGCGCGTAGGGTCACGGCGTTGACGCCGGTCTGCCGGGCTACCTCGCGGATCGGCAACCAGCCTTCATCCAGAGCCTTTTTGAAGTCGTCGCCCAAGTCCTCGCTGGCGCTGCTGTCAGCTAGGTCTTTCATCAGATTGCGTTTCGCAGGCTGAGATTTTCCGGGTGCGGTTGCAGGTAGACCTGCTGCGCGATGTACGGGTCGGGGTGTTGCCGAAAGTGATGCTTGAGCAATGTCAGCGGCACCACCAGAGGCACGATGCCGTGGCGGTATTGGCCGATCACGTGTTGCACTTCCTGTTTGTCGTCGGCGCTGAGGGTTTTTTTCAGGTAGCCACTGAGGTGTTGCAGCACGTTGGTGTGGGTGCGGCGGGTTGCACACTTTTTCAGTGCAGCCATCAATTCGCTGAAATATTGCGGGCCGAGTGTTTCTGGATCGGTCTTGCCCATGTTGCCCAGCAGATTGCCCAAGGCTTTGTACTGCACCGGATTGTGAGCCATCAGCAGGTACTTGTAGCGCGAATGAAAGTCCGTCAGGCCACGGCGACTCAGGCCTTCTTTGAGTAAATGCTGCCAGGCGCTGTAGGCAAATACGCGGGTAAGGAAATTCTCTCGCAATACCGGGTCGTTGAGCCGCCCGTCTTCTTCCACTGGCAAGTCCGGGTGCTGCGCGCAAAAAGCCCGGGCATAAATCCCCTGGCCGCCGCCGTCCACCGGCGCACCGTTGGCGTGATAGACCTTTACGCGTTCCAGGCCGCAAGACGGGGATTTTTGCATGAAAATGTAGCCGCAAATGTCGCCGAGTTCCGCCGCCATTTTCCGTCCGTACTCGGCCAGCGGCTGGGTGACGTTGATCTCACGATCGACCGTGCCAACGGCTTGCGGCTGGAGCGGATCACCCACCAACCGAATGGGCTCGCGTGGAATGCCCAGGCCAATGGCAACTTCCGGGCACACCGTTACGAAATCGAAGTAATCGGTGAGGGTGCGACTGCACAGCCGCGACTCCTTGTGCCCGCCGTTGTAGCGCACCTCGGCGCCCATCAGGCAGGCACTGATGGCGATTTTCGGTTTGTTGGGGGGCAGGGGCATCGGAATACCTCGGAATCAAAACCTATACAGATGAAAAAGTCTGTACAACTTGGGTTCATCATAGATTCAAAGGTGTGCAAGTCAAATCTTTTGTATAAGTTTTTCTCGATGCTCGCTTGTTGCAGAGGTTCTTACGACCAGCCCAACCGCCAAGTGCTGCTGTCCTGCAAGGTTTGCCATGCACAGCGTTCACTGCGTCGGGTCAATACGGCCTGCAGTTCGATTTCCCGGACCGTTCCCTCGTCGTCACGAAACAGCTCGGTGACCAGAAAGTGTTTTTCGCGGTTCTGCGGGTGGGCTGCTGTCCATTTCGACAGCAGCAATTTGCTCGGATTGATGCGGTTCACTGCAAGTGCTCATGCAGACGACGGGCAGCTTCCTGGCCGCTGAGCCAGGCACCTTCGACACGTCCGGACAGGCACCAGTCGCCACAGGCATACAAGCCCAGATCGGCATCCGCCAGCGTGCCCCATTCGTGGCTGCTGGCTGGACGAGCGTAGAGCCAGCGGTGGGCCAGGCTGAAGCTCGGCGCGGGCATCGAATCATGTAGCAGTTCGGCGAACGCACCGTGCAATTGTTCGATCACTGCTTCCTTTGGCAAGTCGATGTGCTGGCGGCTCCAGGTGCTGGTGGCGTGCAGCACCCACGTGTCGAGCGTGTTGTCGCGCCCTGGCTTGCTGCGGTTGCGGGCCAGCCAGTCGAGCGGGCTGTCTTGCACGAAACAGCCTTCCATCGGCGTTTCCAGCGGCGTTTCGAAAGCCAGGGCGACGGCCCAGGTGGGGTCCATTTTGACCCCGGCGGCAGCCCCCGCGAGCTTCGGTGCAGAGGCCAGCAGAGCCGTCGCTTGCGGTGCCGGCGTAGCGATCACTACGTGACTGAAGGGGCCGTGGGTAAAACCCTCGGCATCCTGCAGGTGCCAGTGTTGTTCGCCGCGATAGACCTCGGTGATCCGGCAGGCGAAATGCACTTCGAGGTCACCGAGCAGCGCCCTCGTGATGGCGCTCATGCGCGGCGTGCCGACCCAGCGGGTCTGCTCATCCGGCGACAGATTGAGCTGGCCGCCATGGTAGGTGTACAGCTGCGGCGTCCACTCGGCCACCCAGCCGTTGGCTTGCCAGCGTTGCACTTCAGTGACGAAGCGGCGGTCGCGGGCAGTAAAGTATTGCGCACCCATGTCCAGAGCGCCCGCATCGCTGCGCTTGCTCGACATGCGTCCGCCACTGCCGCGGCTTTTATCGAAAAGTTGCACGACATGCCCTGCATCTGTCAGGGCTTGTGCGGCTGAGAGTCCGGCGATGCCGGTGCCGATGATTGCGATAGGTACAGTCATAAGGGCCTCGTTTACCTTTCTGTACAGACTACGCCGGGGTTGAAACCTGTACAATATTGTTTTTTGGTATAACTTTTAGCGTTATCGTTCTGACAGCTTGGCCTATTGTTAAACACAGAGCCTGCCCGATATCAAAGTTCCCTTGCTTATAAAAATAGACTAGTGATCAAGGTAAAACGCCACGCGAGGAAGAAGTCATGCACATATTGCTGACCGGCGGTACTGGTTTGATAGGACGTCAGCT
>NZ_RCOE01000201.1:0-2148 GCF_004321495.1 Pseudomonas sp. Sample_10 | reverse complement strand
CGGAGCGTCCCGGCCTGCATTCCCACGCAGAGCGTAGGAACGATCAGCGCAAAAAAGCCCGCTGAAGCTCAACACTTCAGCGGGCTTTTTCATTCAATCACCCTTCAAGGCGCAAACGGCATTACCCGTTTGTGGTGCGTCTTGTTGAAGGTGTCGACGATGATCTTGAACGCTTCTTCGCGCACCGGGTTGCCATGCAGGAAGGCATCGATCTCGGCATAGGTCACACCGTGGGAGGCTTCGTCCGGTTTGCCCGGTGACAGGTCTTCGAGGTCGGCTGTCGGGACTTTTTCCACCAGTGATTCCGGGGCGCCGAAGCTGCGGGCAATCGCCCGGACCTGGTTTTTCACCAGCCCGCTCAGCGGTGCGAGGTCGCAAGCGCCATCGCCGAACTTGGTGAAGAAGCCCATCACAGCTTCCGCTGCGTGGTCGGTGCCGATCACCAGGCCGTGGGCCGCACCGGCGATGGTGTACTGAGCGACCATGCGCATCCGCGCCTTGGTGTTGCCCAGCACGAAATCCACCGAGACTGCGTGCTTGCCTTCAAAGGCCGCCACTTCATTGGCCAGGGATTTGACCGCCGGGCCGATATTCACGGTGTGGCGCTCGTCCGGCTTGATGAAGTCCACCGACGCCTGGGCGTCGTGTTCATCGAACTGGGTTTCGTATGGCAGGCGCACGGCGATGAACTTGTAGTTGCCGTCACCGGTACGCTGGCGCAGTTCTCGCATGGCACGCTGGGCCAGCAAGCCCGCGGTCAGGGAGTCGACCCCGCCACTGATGCCCAGCACCAGCGTCTTGAGCCCGGAATTGATCAGGCAATCCTGAATGAAGGTGATCCGTCGGGCGACTTCTGCCTCGAGGGCGGCGTCATCGGCGAACGGCGGTTGAACCTTGAGCTGCTCAGCAATCTCACGCTGTACGGCTTGCATGAATTCACTCCTTGCTAGATAGACTGGATGAGGCAGGAACCTGGAAAACGTGTCGCAAATAAGCGACGAAATTCGGGTCTTTACAGTGAGTCTTGCCTGGCTCGTCGGAGATCTTCGCCACCGGCTGGCCGTTGCAGGCGGTCATTTTAAGCACGATGCTCATCGGTTCGACACCCGGAATGTCACAGGTCAGGTTGGTGCCGATGCCGAAGCTCACATTGATCCGACCACGCAGCGCCCGGAATATCTCCAGGGACTTGGGCAGTGTCAGGCTGTCGGAGAAGGTCAGCGTCTTGCTCATGGGGTCGATGCCGAGCTTGTGATAGTGGGCGATGGCCTTTTCTGCCCACAGCACCGGGTCGCCCGAATCGTGGCGCAACCCGTCGAACAGTTTGGCGAAAAACAGATCGAAATCGCCGAGGAAAGCATCCATGGTGATGCAGTCGGTCAGCGCGATGCCCAACAGGCCCCGGTATTCGCGGACCCAGCAATCAAGGGCGGCAATCTGGCTGTCGATCAGCCGTGGGCCGAGTTGCTGGTGAGCCATGATCCATTCGTGGGCCATGGTACCCAGCGGTTTCATGTCCAGTTCCCGCGACAGGTGCACGTTGCTGGTGCCGACGAAACGGCCCGGAAAGTCGTGTTTGAGTACATTCACCACTTCTTCCTGCACGCGGTACGAGAAGCGTCGACGCGTGCCGAAATCGGCGACCTGCAGCTCCGACAGTTCGTCGCTGTCGGCGTTGACCGTCAGCCAGTCGAACTTGCGATACAGCTGCTCGCGTGCCTGTTCGAGAACGATTTCACGGTATCGGTAGCGATTGCGTACTTCGCTGACGATCGCCAGCAAAGGTACTTCGAACAAAATCACATGCAGCCACGGGCCGCGCAGGCGGATGAACAGTTCGCCATTTTCGATGCCGGTGTGGATGTAGCGCAGGTTGAACCGAAACAGCCCGAGAAAGCGCAGGAAGTCTGGCTTCAGGAAGCTGATGCGCTCCAGGAAGCTCAGCTGATCGGCGCTCAGGCTCAATTCCGACAAACGCTCGATCTGGTAGCGAATCTCCGCCAGATACGGGCGTAGATCCTCGCTGTTACGGCAACGAAACTCCCATTCGACTTCGACGTTCGGGTAGTTGTGCAGCACCGCCTGCATCATCGTCAGTTTGTAGAAGTCGGTGTCGAGCAGGTTCTGCACGATGCGATCGGCAAACAC
>NZ_RCOE01000231.1:0-2157 GCF_004321495.1 Pseudomonas sp. Sample_10 | reverse complement strand
GCCAGCTCCGAGATCTACCAGACCTTCATGAACCAGGCGACGCCTGAGTACGCGGTGGAATTCCCGCACGGCTACACCTATTCCGCGCACCCGGTGGCATGCGCCGCGGGCCTGGCAGCGCTCGACCTGCTGCAAAAGGAAAACCTGGTACAGAGCGTGGCTGAAGTCGCACCGCATTTCGAAAATGCACTGCATGGTCTGAAAGGTACCAAGAACATCATCGACATCCGTAACTTCGGCCTCGCCGGTGCGATCCAGATCGCCCCCCGTGATGGCGACGCCATCGTTCGTCCGTTCGAAGCCGGCATGGCACTGTGGAAAGCCGGGTTCTACGTGCGCTTCGGTGGCGACACCCTGCAGTTCGGCCCAACCTTCAACAGCAAGCCGCAAGACCTTGATCGCCTGTTCGATGCGGTTGGCGAAGTGCTGAGCAAGATCGACTGATTTCTCCTTCTATATAGCTATAAACAATGGGCGTTCGGAAACGGCCGCCTGTGGACAACTTTTCAGGAGCTTCCATGAGCGTTATTCCGCATTTGATCAATGGCGAACTGGTGACCGAGAACGGTCGCGCGGTCGATGTGTTCAACCCGTCTACCGGACAGGCTATTCACAAGCTGCCGCTGGCGACCCGCGAAACCATCCAGAGCGCCATCGACGCCGCCAAGGCTGCATTTCCGGCCTGGCGCAACACGCCTGCGGCCAAGCGGGCCCAGGTAATGTTCCGCTTCAAGCAACTGTTGGAACAGAACGAAGGCCGGATTTCGCAGTTGATCAGCGAAGAGCACGGCAAGACCCTGGAAGACGCTGCCGGTGAACTGAAACGCGGCATCGAGAACGTCGAGTTCGCTTGCGCAGCGCCGGAAATTCTCAAAGGCGAATACAGCCGCAACGTTGGCCCGAACATCGATGCATGGTCGGACTTCCAGCCGCTGGGCGTGGTTGCGGGTATCACCCCGTTCAACTTCCCGGCCATGGTGCCGCTGTGGATGTACCCACTGGCGATCGTCTGCGGCAACTGCTTCATCCTCAAGCCTTCCGAGCGTGACCCGAGCTCGACACTGCTGATCGCACAATTGCTGCTGGAAGCCGGACTGCCGAAGGGCGTGCTGAGCGTGGTACACGGCGACAAGACAGCGGTGGACGCGCTGATCGAAGCGCCAGAAGTCAAAGCGTTGAGCTTCGTCGGTTCGACGCCGATTGCCGAATACATCTATGCCGAAGGCACCAAGCGCGGCAAACGCGTGCAAGCCCTGGGCGGCGCGAAGAACCATGCAGTGCTGATGCCGGATGCGGATCTGGACAACGCAGTAAGTGCATTGATGGGCGCAGCTTACGGTTCTTGCGGTGAGCGCTGCATGGCGATCTCGGTGGCCGTGTGCGTGGGTGATCAGGTTGCCGATGCTTTGGTGGCCAAACTCACTCCGCAGATCAAGGCATTGAAAATCGGTGCGGGCACTTCCTGCGGCCTGGACATGGGGCCTTTGGTTACCGGTCAGGCGCGCGACAAGGTCAGCGGTTATGTCGAAGATGGCGTAGCGGCTGGCGCTACGCTGGTCGTGGACGGTCGTGGTCTGACCGTGGCCGGTCATGAAGAAGGGTTCTTCCTGGGTGGCTGCCTGTTCGACAACGTCACACCAGAGATGCGCATCTATAAAGAAGAGATCTTCGGGCCGGTGCTGTGCATCGTTCGGGTCAACAGCCTGGAAGAAGCGATGCAGTTGATCAACGATCATGAATACGGCAATGGCACTTGCATCTTCACCCGTGACGGCGAAGCGGCGCGGTTGTTCTGCGACGAGATCGAAGTGGGCATGGTCGGTGTGAACGTTCCATTGCCGGTGCCAGTGGCTTACCACAGCTTCGGCGGCTGGAAGCGTTCGCTGTTCGGCGACCTGCATGCCTACGGCCCGGATGGCGTACGTTTCTACACTCGCCGCAAGGCAATCACTCAGCGTTGGCCTCAGCGTGCGAGCCATGAAGCATCGCAGTTCGCGTTCCCTAGTTTGTAAGTAGAAGGGCAAACAAAGAGGCCGACCCATTGGGTCGGCCTCTTTGTTTTCGGGCTTTTTTGACCTATATGACAGATTTGTGAAAATAGCGGTTGACGGCAGATCTCAGGTGTCTATAATTCGCCCCACTTCCGGCGCAGTCGAA
>NZ_RCOE01000073.1:0-2160 GCF_004321495.1 Pseudomonas sp. Sample_10 | reverse complement strand
GAATCGTAGGGCGAAACGGTGTCGGTTTCAGGGGGATTGGGGGTGGGTTTGATCATGGTGGAGTTCCTTTTATACCTAGTGAAACCACCAGCACCTGTCGCTAAACAAGTAAGGGTGGCAGCTGTACGCAGGTTAGCGAACCGGGAGGTATAAGACCCGGCAGACCCGAGGGTCTCCCGCGCACAGCCACCATATCGAAAATTGCTCACATAAAACGTGGGCAATCGAAACTGATGCAATGTAGCGCTTATACCTGATCGGATCGCTAAACCCGGTCGCTGAATTGGCAGCGACACGGAAACGATAGGGACAAGGGGCAAAGCGCACAAGCCGGCGGATTCTGGCGTAGTTGTAGGTAACGACGCAAGACTGTGTAGCCTTAGAGAACCAGTGCTGAATGCTTTTAAACATGGCGTTTCAGTTCTACACATCAACACCTGAATACGAGCTGAGCACATCTGCAAGAGATGGTGTCTTTCAGGCTGCCATCGCCACCAGAGCTGGCTCCCGCCGGAGCACCGAATTCAAAATGGAAGGCCTCGCAGCTGTACGGCGACGACAACATGATCACCATCAAACGGGCCGACACCCTGAACGTGGCCTACGTCACCCAGGTCGGCACCGGCAACATCTCCAGTGTCGATCAGAGCGGCATGACGCAAACGGCCACCGTGCACCAGTTTGGCTCGGCCAACCAGGCAACTGTGTTGCAGCAATAATCGCGCGGCGTGATAAACCGCGGCTCTCGGGGGAGAGTCGCGGTTTTTTTGGTTCAAATTAATTGAACTTGAATTTCATAATCAGATTTCCCGACTACCTAAGTCATTACCGAGATTGAGGGGCCCGATATAAATCATTCTCAAAGTGTTGATTTCTAATTTTATTTGCATGAGCGGTCATAACTTGATGAGTCGGGTCCCTGTAGTGCGCCAGCGAAGCGCGATATTCTTGCCTGGCTTTAACAAAAGGTCCCTTTTGGCTATACAATTTATTTGAATCAAAAGCCATCCCGGCAGAAAGTTTGTCCGACTTTATATATTCAAGCATATGGTACCTATCCATCACTTCAGCTGGCACTTTCAAACCATCCTTCTTCACCATTTCTGCCATTTCTCTTTCATTATTTAGATCCCTTGTATATTTACGATTCTTCGGGGAGTGCTCTATATCAAGCAAACTGTTACGAGCTTTAATCGCGTCTTGCGGAGCGACATTTGATTTTAGTTTGTATGCCACCCCTGGTAGTGACGGATCCACTTCAACTGACCTCGTCTTTGTCACTTGCCAGAGCTCCCGCGCTTTCGCTGCTGCAACTTTTGAAATAGCAAGATTTTTCCAAGCTGAAATTCCCTCCTTAATGAATTGGGGGAAGTGTCCAGTTTGGTCGTATCCATTAATTGGATCGCCCAAACAGTACGCATAGGGATTAATGCCCCCCTTGCCAAACGGACTCCAACTGTCCGGACTGTTGAAGCGCATCAACACAGGGTTAAACGCCCGGTAGCCATTACCTAATAAATAATGCCCGGTCACCGGCTCAGGTCGTTCGCCGTTGAAACCCAGCAAGCAGGTCAAAGCGTTTTCGGCACGGTGGCCGTATGCGGTGTAGACACTGGGATGAGGAGGCTGATTGCCCTTGAGACGGTGCAGCACTGAGCGCTGCAGATCGGTGCTCAACAGCGTAGTGTCGCGGTCATCGCCCTGTCGTGCCTGCTGCGCCAACAGCTGGTCGTCGTACTGGACGATGGAACGGTGCAATTCGCCTTGTATCTCGGTGGCCAGCCGAGTTTTGCAGTAGAAGCGCTGGTGTGCGGGTTCATCCGATTGGCTGTGGCTGGTCAGACGATCCAGAGGATCGTAGCGATATTGGACGTACACCGCGGGTTGACGGGTAGACATGTGCGAGCTCCGGTTTTTCGAGGTCTGCGCGTTTGAGTATCTAGATGCCTGTCTTGGTTGGGAACTAGCAGAACTGATAGGTGTGCATTGAGTAGGATGACGCCAGCAGCCTGATCTTCTGCCTGCGTAGCGTGAAAACCACGGCTCCTGTTGTGGGGGCCGCGGTTTTCTCATCTACGCATCGTCAACGCATGCTCAGGCCATCACTGCGGATCGAGGTTATCCAGTGCCCGATTTACCGCCAGTTCTCCCAGCATGATG